>NZ_JBNLYE010000194.1:0-7471 GCF_050172095.1 Bacillus sp. GMs2/2 | reverse complement strand
CATTTTTAAATCCAGTAAAAACAATATATCCACTTATTATATCATTCCAATAACTATTTTTTCTAAAGAAAAAATGTAAAACTGTAAATATTCCGCCTATTATTTCTAAAACTTCAGAATATTTACAAAAGTATAAAATTAGAATACATTTTAGCTGTACAAGATTCACCTGTACAAAAATTCAAACAAAAAGGGATGGTTATATGTTGAAGAAATTAGTAGCAGGAACATTAGTAGCGGGTTTTGCATTAACTGGAGGACTAGGTGCGGTAAGTGCTGAAGAAAAAAGCAACACAATTAAGTCATTTGATTATTTAAAAGTGGATGAACAAAATGTTAATTCATTTGCAAAATTAAATGATCAAGATAAGAAAAATATCCAAATTACTATGGTATTACCAGAGCAAAATGAAAATGGGGATTGGCTAGCTTATGGTTTTACTAGTCGTGAAACATTAGATGCGTATATTGAAAAGGATAAAAAAGCAATTAAAAATAAAATTAATCCTTTAGGTAGCGGTGCTGGTAGTACTGATTTTTATGAACATAAAGATAAAGGTGGCCAATACATTTACTGGAGCAGCGGATTTAAAAACTTACCGTCTAGCTGGAATGACAGAATTTCTTCTGTAAGTACAGCGTCACCTTCTGCAAGTTATTCAACGACACTTTGGGAGCACACTTCAACACAAGGATATGGAAAAGGCGTTTTATTTAAACATGCTGATTGGTACGGTAAAACTGCTAATTTAGCTGCTGATTGGAACGATATTACTTCAGCGATTGAAATTAAATAGTAATAAGACATTTAATTTCTTCTATAAAAATTCAAACCACTATTCTCTCTTTCATTTAGAGAATAGTGGTTTATCATATTTCTATTTAAGCATGTACAGCATGTCCTACTGCTTGCATTAACGCTTCATGAATCGCCTCAGATAAAGTTGGATGTGCTGCAATATAATCTCTCATTATATCAGCGGTAACTTCTGTATGAATCATTACGGTTCCTTGACCAATAAGTTCAGTTGCATAAGGACCGATAATAGAAATCCCTACAATTTCTTGGTATTTAGGTTCCACAATGACTTTTACTTTCCCTACTTGTTCTCCTAAAATAAGAGCTTTTCCGTTCGCTGTAAAAGGAAATTCTCCGATGAGAATATCACCATATTGTTCTCTTGCACCTTTTTCACTTAACCCGACACTAGCTATTTCTGGAGCTGTGTATATACATCGAGGCACAGCGTGATAATTTACTTTCACGTCTTCTCCACTTGCGTGTAATGCTGCTGTCGTTCCTTCATGGAAGGCAACGTGAGCAAGCTGAATTCCACCGATCACATCACCAGCTGCGTAAATATGTGATACGTTCGTTTGCATATGTTCGTTCACAGCAATCCCTTTATTTGAAAACTGAACCCCTGCTTTTTCTAAATCTAATTGTTGTACACGTGGTTTTCGGCCGACAGAAATGAGAACATATTCCGGGTTAGCTTCTTGGATACTACCTTCATATTCAAATGAAGCTTGCTTCTTATAATTATTTAATCCTTTTAAAGCAGCTCCTGTAAATATTTCTACGCCATCACTTTCTAATTTCTCTCTTAAAATATGTGCGATATCTTCATCTTCATCTGGTAATAATTGCGGTGCCATTTCAACAATCGTAACTTTTGTCCCAAGGCGACTATAAATACTTGCAAACTCGCATCCTATTACACCACCGCCAACGATTAACAATGAAGATGGTACACTCTCAAGAGACATCGCATGGCTACTATTTAAAATCCATTTTCCATCAAACGGAGCGAATGGTAATTCTGTAGGTTCGGAACCAGCTGCGATAATAAACCTCTCTCCATCCACTACTTCTTCTTTATTTCCTTGTACAACTCGCACACGATGATCCGTTTCGAATTTCGCTTTTCCTTTTATAACTTTAATTTTATTTTTCTTCATTAAATATTGTATTCCTTGGACGAGTTGCATTACGATTTGTGATTTCCTTGCCTGTATTTGATCCCAATCAATTGATATACTTCCTGTATTAAGCGTAACCCCATAATCATTCGCTTTTCTCACAATGTCATGCACTTCTGCACTTTCTAACAATGATTTCGTCGGCATACACCCAACATTTAAACACGTTCCGCCAAGGTCAGTTTCATCAATAAGAGTGACCTCTTTTCCATTTTGAGCCGCGGTAATTGCCGCTACATATCCAGCTGGTCCGCCTCCAATTACAACTAATTTACTCATTCTCTCACCTTCTCTTTATAAAAGAATTGTTATAGGTTCTTCTAAATAATATTTAATTGTGCGTAAAAATGCAGCTGCTGGTGCACCGTCTAGTACACGATGATCGAATGTTAAACTTAAAGGTAACATACTACCTTTTTTTAATTTTTTCCCTTTATATACAGGAACATGTTCAATTGCGCCAATACCTAAAATACCAGTCTCAGGTGTATTTAATACAGGTGTGAAATATTCAATACCAAAGCTACCTAAATTACTAATTGTAAATGTCGTTCCGTGCATATCATCACTACTTAAGCTACCTGCTCGCGCCTTTTGTGCCATATCCTTAATCTCTTTAGACAACTCTACTAAAGATAAATTATTTACAAAGCGAATAGCTGGAACGACTAATCCTTTTTCTAATGCGACTGCTATGCCTAAATGCACATGTTCAAATTGATGAATTGCATCATCTATATAAGCGCTGTTCATTTCTTTATGCTCTCTAAGCGCTAATACAACAGCACGAGAAACGAAATCCGTAATGGTTAGTTTGTTTTCGTATCGTTTTTGTACAACTTCCGCTATGTCTTTATGTAATGCAACTAAATCTGTAACATCTACTTTCATCGTTAATGTTAATTGCGCACTATTTTGTAAGCTTGCATGCATACGACTCGCAATTGCTTTTCTCATACCAGTAACAGGAACGACTGTACTTTCTTCTTGTTCAGGTACTTCTGGATTTGCTACTCTTTCTTCTAGCGCCTTTAATACATCTGCCTTTGTAATCCTTCCGCCAGGACCTGTACCAACTAATGCCTTGATATCCAGATTTTCAGACTTTGCAATTTTCTTCGCTACAGGAGAAATTTTAATTCTTTGCTTCGATACTTCTTTCCCATTTGGTTCTTGATTTTGTATATTTTGTACTTCTATATTAGATGTTTTTTCTTCTATAACATGTGTGCTTTCCTGCATTTCTACTTTTTCATTCGGTTTACCGATGTAGCAAATTACAGTACCAGGCGGCACTCCTTCATCTTCACTTACAGCTATATCAAGTACCGTACCATCAGCTGGCGCTTCAATTTCCGTTTCAATTTTTTCTGAATTAATACTAGCAATCAGTTCTCCTTTTGCTACATTATCGCCTGCTTTAATATTCCAGCTCGTAATAATACCTTCTTTCATCGCCATACCTAACTTCGGCATTACAACTTCTACAGCCATGTGTCTCTCTCCCTTCTCATCGTTTTATTACACATGTAATAAAGATTGGTCTCCAATCATTTCTGATACAGTTTCAATTACTTTTTCTGGCGTTGGCAAATACAACTTTTCAAGTGGTGGTGAGAACGGAACAGGTGTATGTGGTGCTGTAATTCGTTTAATAGGTGCATCTAACAAATCAAAACCTTTATCCGCTACAATTGCCGCAATATCTGTTGCGATACTACATCTTGGATTCGCTTCGTCAATAACGATAAGACGATTTGTTTTTTCAACAGATGATAAAATAGTATCTTCATCAAGCGGTGATAAAGATCGTGGATCAATTACTTCTACTTCAAGCCCCTTTTTCGATAATTGCTTTGCAGCTGCAAGTGCTGTATGAACTTGTTTTCCGATTGCGACAATTGTTACATCAGAACCTTCTCGTTTAATATCTGCTTTTCCTAAAGGAATTGTATAATACCCTTCCGGCACTTCACCTTTCATATTGTAAAGTGTTTTATCTTCAAAGAAGATTACTGGATCATCATCTTCAATTGCTGCTAATAATAAGCCTTTTGCATCATACGGCGTGGAAGGAACAACAACTTTAATACCTGGTATGCTCGTAAATAATGCGTACAAACTTTGTGAATGCTGAGCTGCTGCACTAAAACCAGCACCATGCATCGTACGTACTGTAACGGGTACTTTTGCTTTACCTCCAAACATATAACGGAATTTCGCACCTTGGTTTAATACTTGGTCAAGACAACTACCGATAAAATCATTAAACATTAACTCAGCTATCGGACGTAACCCAGTTGCAGCAGCTGCCATCGCAGCTCCCATATAACCCGCTTCAGAAATTGGTGTATCCAATATACGATTTCGGCCAAACTCTTGTACAAGTCCTTTCGTAACACCAAGAACACCACCCCAAGCTTCATCATCTTGCAGATGATCAACTTGTGCACCGCCTGCAACATCTTCACCTATTAAAATTACATTTTCATCACGACGCATTGAGATTTTCATCGCTTCATTAATTGCAGTTGACATACTTACTGTTCTAGTCATATTTTTTCACCCTCCTCTTATTTGTAAGAAACGTATACATCTTTTAATAATTCTTCATCGTCTGGGTATGGACTATTTTCACTAAATTCAATGGATCTTTGTACTGCATCATCTACTGCTTTTTCCATATCAACAAGTTCAGATTCCGTTAATAAACCTTCATGAATTAAATGCTTACGGAAATTCACAATCGCATCTTTTTCATTTAAATGTTCTTCTTTTTCTTCTGATGTTTTATATGTTTGCGCTTCACCTTCAAAATGACCGTAATTACGATATGTCATACATTCAATAATTGTTGGACCATCACCATTACGCGCACGTTCCACTGCTTCTGCAGCAGCTTTATATACAGCTAGAAGATCTTTTCCATCTACTTGAACGCCTGGAATATTATAAGCTTTTGCACGATCCGCAATAGAATCACAACTTGAAGCATATTCAAAGGTAGTTGCTTCACCATAACCGTTATTTTCTGCAATAAAAATAACTGGTAACTTCCAAATCGCCGCTAAATTAACCCCTTCATGGAATGTTCCTTCATTATTTGCTCCGTCACCGAAGAAACAAACACTTACATCTTTTGTTCCTTTATATTTAGCTGTCAATGCTGAACCGCAAGCAAGTGGGAAACCCCCGCCTACAATGCCATTAGCACCAAGCATTCCTTTATCTAAATCCGCAATATGCATGGAACCGCCTTTACCTTTACATAATCCTGTCGCTTTCCCGAAAAGTTCAGCCATCATACCATTTAAATCACAACCTTTTGCGATACAATGTCCATGACCTCTATGTGTACTTGTAATACTGTCACTATCCGTTAAGTGGGCACATACACCAACTGCTACCGCTTCTTCACCTGCGTATAAATGAACGAAACCTGGCAAAACGCCTTGTGCGAACAATTCATGCACCTTATCTTCAAACTTACGAATCTCTAACATTTTTTCGTACATCCAACGAGCTTGTTCTTTCGTAATTTCATTCCCTTTACTTTCAGTTGTTTTTAACATGTCCAGCCCTCCTATTTTTTTGTTCGTCTGTTATATTGCAAGTACCGTGCCAAATTCTAATCCTTGATTTAATAGGTTTTCTCTTTTCTTTCATAATAAAAAAGTGGACAAAATGAGACATCTGTCTCGTTTTGTCCACTTTTGTTCACCTAATTTGAGAACTATTATTTTATTCATTATCAAAGCTCTGCTGTAATTTTCGGATGTAAATAATTTGGCCAATATGATATGCATTATGAGTTGTTACATTCGCTAACACTTCCCACCACTTTGCAGAAACAGGAAATCCTACTACATCACTTTCAACCTTTTCTTCATTTATAAGATTTTTCCATTGTAACAGTTTTTTCAGTAGTTTTTCCCGTAATTCATCGAAAGTTTGATTATCTGAAAGCATAAAACTTTTGTTATTATCTCCAATAGCGGGTACTGCATTCACATTTGATTCTTTATACCTAGTTTGCCACGTAGAGTTCCAATACAGTAAATGTTGTACGATTTCGGCTATACTATTACTCTCTTCATTCGGTTTCCAGAAAGCTTCCCTCTCAGACAAACCCTTAACTGCATCTGAAAATGGAATATACCAACTGGGATCGTTTGCATTCGCCAACAATTGATCTGCTAATACATCCTTCACATGGACCATTTTTCTTCCCTCATTTCATTATCATATTAATATACACTACTCTATATACGCTCATTCCCTATAATCCCCTTTTTTACATACAAATTGATTTCATACTGAATGTAAGAATAATAGATTTTCTTATCATAACTCGTTATGATAAAAGAAAAAGAAAGCTGGCGGAAAATGAATAAAAAAATCGCAATAATTACAGGAGCCTCAAGTGGATTTGGACTATTAACTACACTCGAACTCGCAAAAAAAGATTATTTAGTTATTGCTACAATGCGGAACCTTGAAAAACAAGTAAACTTACTATCTCAAGCTACTCAACTCAACTTACAACAAAAAATAAAAATTCAACAATTAGATGTAACCGATCAAAACTCTATACATAACTTCCAATTATTTTTAAAAGAAATACAAAAAGTAGACCTACTTGTTAATAATGCAGGATATGCAAATGGCGGCTTTGTAGAAGAAATTCCAGTAGAGGAATACCGTAAACAATTTGAAACGAACCTATTTGGAGCTATATCAATTACCCGACTTGTCTTACCGTATATGAGAAAACAAAGAAGTGGAAAAATCATCAATATAAGCAGCATTAGCGGCCAAGTTGGATTCCCTGGTTTATCTCCTTATGTATCTTCAAAATATGCATTAGAAGGCTGGAGTGAATCGCTTCGCTTAGAAGTAAAACCTTTCGGAATAGATGTTACTTTAATTGAACCAGGTTCTTATAACACAAACATATGGGAGGTTGGGAAACAACTAGCTGAAAACCAATCTGATACAACATCTCCTTACAAAGAGTATATGGATAAAATACAAAAACATATTAATAGCGGTAGTGATACATTCGGTAATCCGATAGATGTTGCTAATAAAATTGTAGAAATTGCTGAATCTAAGCGTACAAATTTACGATATCCAATTGGTAAAGGTGTGAAATTTATGATCTTTGCGAAGAAGATTCTTCCTTGGAGATTGTGGGAACACCTTGTTTTGAGAAGCTTTAAGAAAATGTAATAAACTTTTTGAAAACTATTTTGAAAGGGATGCTAATTAAATGTTAGGTTTACCGTATGGGAAAGTGTTTTTAGTGCCGTGGACTGAAGAATGGGAAATTGAGTTTATGAAAGAGAAACAACTCATTGAGGAACAAATTGGCGAACATATTTTAGCGATACACCATATTGGTAGTACTTCTATTCCATATTTAAGTGCAAAGCCAATTATTGATATAGCAATTGAATTAGAAAATTATACGGACGGTATACATTGT
>NZ_JBNLYE010000193.1:0-7443 GCF_050172095.1 Bacillus sp. GMs2/2 | reverse complement strand
TTTTATTCGGAGCTGCTTCAGCTTCTTATCAAGTAGAAGGTGCATGGAATGAAGATGGAAAAGGTGTTACGAATTGGGACGAGTTTTCAAAAATTCCTGGCAAAACATACAATGGAACAAATGGTGATGTAGCTGTTGATCATTATCATCGATATAAGGAAGATGTTCGCTTAATGGCTGAGATGGGATTAGAATCGTATCGTTTTTCTATTTCTTGGGCGAGAATATTGCCGACTGGAGATGGAAAGGTAAATGAAAAAGGGATTGAATTTTATAACAACTTAATTGATGAATGTTTAAAATACGGGATTGTGCCGTTTGTCACTTTATATCATTGGGATTTACCATTACCGTTAGAAAAAGATGGTGGATGGACGAATAAAAGAACAGCAGAGGCTTTCGTAAAATATGCAGAAACTTGTTTTAAGGCATTTGGTGACAGAGTTAAGCATTGGATTACTTTTAATGAGACAGTAATGTTTTGTGGATTAGGTTATTTAAAAGGTGCACATCCACCAGGAATCCAAAATGATGTTCCAAAGTATTTTCAAGCGACTCATTATGTATTTTATGCACATGCGAAAACAGTTGCGGTGTACAAGCAGCTGAAACAATATGGTGAGATTGGGATTACACATGTTTTCTTACCTGCTTATAGTGTGGATGATCAAAAAGAAAATATACAAGCAGCAAATCATGCGAATGAATATGAAACGTATTGGTATTATGATCCAATTTTAAAGGGCGAGTATCCGTCTTATGTTGTACAACAATTAAAGGAAAAAGGATGGACTCCTAATTGGACGGTTGAAGAATTAGAAATCATTAAACAAAATGCAGAAGAAAATGATTTTATTGGCTTGAATTATTATCAACCAATACGAGTAGAAAGATACGATATGGATATAAAGAGTGAGGAACATTCTCGAGAAAACTCAACGCTTGCTCCAGGTAACCCTTCTTTTGATGGTTTTTATCGAACAGTTAAAATGGATGATAAAACATATACAAAATGGGGATGGGAAATATCTCCCGAAGGTTTCTTAGAGGGATTGCATATGTTGAAAGCGCGTTACGGTGACATAAAGATGTATGTAACGGAAAATGGACTTGGTGATGAAGATCCAATCATTGACGGAGAAATTGTAGATGTTCCGAGAATTAAATTTATTGAAGCGCATTTAAAAGTAATGAAGCGTGCAATTGAAGAGGGAATTAACTTAAAAGGTTATTATGCATGGTCAGTGATTGATCTTTTAAGTTGGTTAAATGGATATAAAAAGCAATATGGCTTTATTTTTGTCGATCATAATGATAACTTAAAACGTAAGAAGAAACTTTCGTTTCATTGGTATAAATGTGTGATCGAAACGAGAGGGGAAGAGTTATAACAGATAAAAGAGTATTTTAGGAGAAAGTGTATGAGTGCAAAGTATAAACAAATTGCAGATGTGTTAGAGCAAAACATTCGAGATGGGCTTTTTAATGAAACGAAAAAACTACCTACAGAAGAAGCGTTGATGAATCGATTTGAAGTAAGCCGTAATACGATACGTAAAGTAATTAGTCAGCTTGTGAATAGAGGTTATATTTTTCAAGTGCAAGGTAGTGGCATGTTTTTACGCGAAACTTCTGTAACAGATTACATTAATTTAGGAAGTTTACGTGGATTAACGAAAAATCTTGTTTCACAAAATATTGAAACGAAAGTGTTAGAGCTGGAAGTAATAGATGCGGACGAAGAGATAGCAAAGCGGATGCAATGCGAAGCTGGAACTAGGTTGTATTTTTTGAAGCGCTTAAGAATTGTAGATGCTAAACCATTCTCTATTGAAGTAAGTTATTTCAAAAAGGATATTATTCCATATTTGAACGAAGAAATAGCATTAAGCTCTGTATACAGTTATTTCATTGAAGATTTACGATTAAATATTGGTTTTGCTGATAAAGTTATTAGTTGTGAAAAAGTAAATAAAGAAAATGCACAGCTTTTAGAATTAAATGAAGGTGATCCGGCGCTTCTTATTGAAAATACAGTGTATCTTGTAAATGGAACAATTTTTGAGTTATCTCAGTCGATGTTTCATTATGAAAAGGCGAAACTTTTAAATCGAATTAATTTTAAATGAAAAATTATCGTGTGAAAAAAGCAACTGGTCCTAAGTGATCAGTTGCTTTTTATTTTTTAAGTGGATGAGCAAAAAAACAAGAAAGTGGTTGGTCCGCTTTTTGCAAACATCTATTATGATAAGAGAAGAAAGGTAGTATGTTATCAACGTTTTAAAGAGGAAGGTTTTTATGTAAGTTCTTTAATTAAAATAGATGGGTCTTAGAGAGGTGAAAAGACAATGAGTTTTGCAATTTCACTAGTCGTTATTATTGTAATTGTATCGCTATTTGGGACTGTACTAGTTGCAAGAAACGTGGAGGAGAATTACGGTAAGTCTACAAAAAGAAATGTGAAAAACTTATCTGCAATCTATATTCTTCTTCTTTTTGTTCTACTGGCCGGGGTAACATGGTATGCGGTAATGATTTGATAGTTTGTAAAAGAACTGGAAATGAGAGTATGAAGTTGGAATTTCAGAAGCTATTGAGTAATCAGAAAGAGAACCATTTTGGATATATCCATTTACGGATAAGAAAATGTGACTAATTAATACTATTTTTACGGTGAATACTGTTAGTAAAAAATGAGGATAGTTCGTTTTGAAAGGAGGAAACTAGATGGAATGGAAACCAAATCGTGCAGATAAGACACCTGTATATAAACAAATTGCTGATTATATTGAAAGAGGCATTTCTTCAGGTGAATTTCCTTCTGATAGTAAGTTACCTTCTGAGCGTATATTGGCAAAGGAATTACAGGTGAACCGGAGTACAATAGTAGCTGCGTATGAAGAATTAAAATCACTTGGAGTAGTAGAACGGCAAAAGGGAAGCGGAACACGGGTTAATACAGACATATGGGGTGTCTCACATAAACGAATACCGAACTGGGGTAGGTACGTGGAGGATGGATCGTTCTTACCTAACGTACCACTCGTTCAACAAATTCGAACGGAAACACAAAAAGATGATTTAATTAATTTAGCGAGTGGTGAACTGTCACCAGAATTAATTCCGAGTGATAGATTTCGAACAATTTTGGCGGAGAAAACATTTATGGAAAATCTCGGCTATGACCATCCACTTGGAAATGAGATGTTGAGAAAAACAATTGCAGCACATGTTCAGCAATATAAACAAATTGAAGCAGATTCAAGCTCTATTCTTATTACGTCTGGAGCACAACAGGCGCTTAATCTTATCGTTCAATGTTTATTAAAACCTGGCGATGCGATTGCGATTGAAGATCCGTCATATTGTTTTTCGCTTCCAATGTTTAAATCGGCCGGTTTAAACATATTTCATTTACCTGTTGATGAGCATGGAATGAATCCAGATGACTTAATCGATTTGCACAAAAAGCATCGCATTCGTATGGTATTTTTGAATCCAGATTATCAAAATCCAACAGGTACTGTGCTTTCATTAGCGAGACGTAAAAAAATTTTAGAACTGTCTTCTGAGTTCGGTATACCAATTGTAGAAGATGATCCGTATAGTTTAATTTCTTTTAATGGAGAAGTGAACCCGACATTAAAATCAATGGACCAAAATGGAAATGTTCTTTATATAAGTTCATTATCAAAAATTGTTGCATCAGGATTACGTATTGGATGGATAATTGGTCCTACACGTGTAATTGAGCGTTTAGCAGATGCAAAGCAACAAGTTGATTTTGGCCATAGTGTATTTACGCAGTGGGTAGCAAATCAATTTTTAGAATCAAAGGATTTTCATACACATATTACGATACTTCGTGGACAATTGAAGCAAAGAAGAGATGAATTAATTGCAGAGCTTGAAGGAACATTGGGAGACCGAGTTGAATGTTTCGTGCCAGAGGGTGGAATACATGTATGGTGTAAAGTGAAAGGAAAGTTTGATGAATATCACTTATTAGGTGAATCTATACGGAATGGTGTCGCATTTGTTCCGGGCAGTGTTTTAGGTTCGAAAAATGAATATATACGATTTACGTTTGGTAGAGCGAATATAGAACAAATTCAACTTGGAATTAAACGGTTTGCCGACACGCTAAATGAAATTTCATAATATGGATGTGTGATAGTGAAATGAGGGAAAGAAATGAAGTACGTGATGCTTTTACTTCAAGTAGGCGTGCTATATATATTTAGCTTAGTGGGTACGTGGATTCAGGAAATATTCCATCTATCAATACCGGGAAGTTTAATAGGGATGTTAATGCTGTTCCTGCTCCTTTCCACTCGCATTTTACCGTTAAAATGGTTTGAGTTAGGTGCGGAAAAGTTAATCGTATTTTTACCGTTATTTTTAATCCCTTCGACAACAGGGCTGATGGAATACGGGTCTTTTCTTTTAAGTAAGGGGAGTATTATATTCCTTTTAGTAGTTGCAAGTACTGTAGTAACTTTGATTGTTTCAGGGTATATAAGTCAATTATTAATAACAACAAAAAAATAAAATCGACAAGGTGCACGATTCAAATGGTCTTAATTATTATTACTGTAGCAATTTATTTCTTGGCGACAAAGCTATATAAAAAATTTACGTTTGCATTTACGTTACCGGTGTTAACAGTTACGGCAATTATGATTTGTTTATTTTTGATTTTTGGTATTTCTCATCATGAGTATAGGGAAAATGGAGGAGACATTCTTTCAAGCTTATTGAGCCCTGCAATTGTAGCATTAGCCATACCTCTATTTAAAGAGCGAAAGATACTTATGAAAAATTTTTTATCGATACTTATTGGAGTAGTAATAGGTATAGTGGCTGTAACGGGTATGAATGTAGTGATTGGCGGAATTTTAAATATAGATAAGGAACTTATATTAACTACTTTACCACAGTTAGCAACGATGCCTATTGCCTTATCATTAGCGGATCAAATTGGTGGTATTCCATCTATGACTTCTAGTTTTGTAGTTGTTGCAGGAATAACAGGTGCTATTATCGGACCAACAGTACTTAAGCTTTTCAGTATAACAAGTACGATTGGAAAAGGAGTTGGAATGGGCTGTGCATCACATATTATCGGTGTGAGCCGTTTAGTGAAGGAAGGCGAGAAAGAAGCGACTATCGGTTCGGTAACGATGATTGTAACTGGAATACTCATTAGTATACTAATACCGTATGGAACGAAATTTATTTTTTAAATGTAATGGAGATGATAACAATGACAACATGGTTTATAGTTACATTATTTGTTTTTGGAGCTATTAAAGTATTAGTTTCTAGCATGCCCACTTCTGTTGTAGAATCAATTATTAGTAAATTTGAATTGCATCAAAAGCTTGAGGCGGAAAATACTTCTATATCGATAGATGGAAAAAATATAGAGGGAGAAATGAAACTACAAGTTATTCATGAATTTAATGAGGCTTTGTTTTTAGATAAACATTATTTCCCGCCGCACGGAGAAGGGACACCAATAGTCATTGATACGAAGAAAGGGAATAAAGAGATTAGGTTTTCTCTATATAGCTATGAGGAACATGTTGATGTCATTAAGCAATATAAGAAGAAAGTCGTTGCCTATCGTTTACGCTCTAAAAGCCTTCAAACACTGGCACCATTAGCAATAATGGAAGAGTATGCTTAAGAAGGGACCTATAATGGTCTCTTTATTTTTTTATCCAATTATATACGTTCCAAATAAAAGAATAAAAAATCATATAACCAAATAAAGAATATGTATGGTTCCAATTCGCACTATGTACAAATAAACCTAAACTTTCAGCAATCTGTTCAAAAAGGCTAGCGCAAATACCGATCGAAATAATAAATAGAATTCTAGAAACTTTAGATAATTTTTTTGAAATGTGTATAAAGATAACTGTTAAAATCGGCAGTACGAACGATGTAAAAGCTATATTAACTGAAAATGTGGATGAGAAGGGTCTAGCTGGAAAGGAATATATTTGTTTATGAACAAAAAAAGCATCTAAACAAGTTCCAATAATAGAAGAGAGAAAGATTGTAACTACTAATGCTAGAAACTCATTCTTCTTCTCGGAGGAGGACATTTTTCTTTGCGAGAATTGCGAGTTCAATTTTTTCGAGTGTTTTGCAGTAGTCTTCTGTAATTTGTCCATTTATATTTTCCTCCTTATCAACTAAGTAATTTACAACTCGCCAATCGGTAAACCAATCTTCACTGTCAACTTCTTCATGCTTCATATCTCGCCATGCATAGATGAGTGAAGGACTGTATATACGATAAGCGCCACTTCGCAACTGGCATTTCTTTATTCGGCGCTTATAAAACTCACGGGAAAAAGATTCATTTACACTTGAAAATAAATGGGGCCAGTAATCTTTCCTTGAGCCTGTATGCGGATGATGTTGGGCCCAGCTTATTATTTGAGATAAAACATGTGTATCTCGAAATAATAATGAATACAATCTTTTTCCAATTAATATTCTTTCATGTAAGGAAGTGAAATGTTTCATTGTATCACCAAATAGTAATACTTTTTGTTTTTTATCATTTTCGTAGAATGGGAAAAGGATATGATTAAACTGAAAGAAATCAAAGAGTTTAAATCCAATACTATTTAGTACAGTCTTTTTAAATTGTACATTTTGAATCACTCTTTTTTCTAAGTAGTTTTGTTCATTAACAATAGTTGCAATCGCTAATGTTTTTTTGTTGCCTGTTTTCCAAAAATCGTTCCACATCGTTTCCATAAATGTAGAAACATTTAGGTGAGGGAGAAGGTGAAATAACTTTTGTGATCTCTTTACACTTTGTTCGTAAAGTAAAAATTGAGGGTATACATCTTGGAAAATAAGCCAATTCCCTCTTTCTAAAAAAGAAAAAAATATGAATTGATCTTTCTCTGATAAAATTCTCGTATATAAATCGCCCTTTAAATCAGTCATATTCCAACCGCCGTTACGTGATACCATATGCCCAAGCAGTGCCCAATGTATTTCTGGATATTGAATGTAAAATTGGTAGTATGCGCGTGTTCTTGTAACATTATTTTTATTTAGCTGTTCTGTTTGTATTTTTATTTTGTTGATGAGGAGTTGCTCTTCTTTCGTTAATTTATACATGGTATCAGAAGGAATAAGTTTGCTTTTTTGTTTCAATTCATTTTTTACATCGAATAGGGAGAGAGGCAGTGCTTTGGAAGGTCCGTTATATGTATGATATGAATTGTTTCGGTCCATTCCGTTACCTCCCCTTTTCATAAATTTAAACATGATTATTGGCTATGAATCATTCTATTTATTTTATTACGAGTATAAGAAATAAATGAGCGGTGTTTTTTTACAAGGAATTTATTTATCATGCAAACAGTATAAAAAATCTTACTGTTGTGAGGTGAAATGAAAAACAGAAAC
>NZ_JBNLYE010000192.1:0-7507 GCF_050172095.1 Bacillus sp. GMs2/2 | reverse complement strand
AAAGTACTTATTTTATTGATAATTTGTACGTTCCATCGCCATTATCATATTTATATACATACAAATAATACTTACCTGGTTTTGCATTCATTTTTGCCTCTATATGATTTCCATTAGCTTGACCGTAAGCTGCATAATTTTGCATATCTGATTCATGGTGCAGCACCCATGTCATCCCGATTCCATACTCATTTAAAACGGAAATATCGATATCTTTCGCTGATGCTACATTAAATGTATAAACATCAGTGTGGTCCCCGCCAATAAGGCTACCTTTTATCGTACTATTTAGCCCGATACGATTTGCTTCCTCTGGACGATTATTTGGTTCTGATTCTGTTAAACTTCCATCTTTAATCGTAACAGTTGTTTCACTTCTGCTCTCTTTGCCTTTATCATCTTTTACTCTTAACGATACTTTATAAGAACCTTCTCTTTCATATACATGTGCTGGATTCACTTCTGCACTTGTGCTTCCATCTCCAAATTCCCATAAATAAGAAACAATTTTTCCATCTTCATCGTTTGAGCCATCACTTTTAAATTGAATTCCCTCTTTTACAAGACCGCTATAAGGGCCATTTATATTAACCGTTGGAGCTTTATTTTCTCCGTCATCTTTTGCGATTCCATGGAAGACTACATCATATTCAAATTCATTTGAACTATTCACACGATAATTGACGAAGTATGCTGTAACAGTTTTGTAGCCACTCCATTCTTTTTGCGCCAATTGTTCTAAAGATTCATTTACTCTTTTACTCATTGCTTTCCAATCTTCTGATTCACCTTTTGTGACACTACCTGTATACGTACCTTCTAATGTAAATGTATTAAAGAATTGAGAATTATGTTTTGTCATTTTTGTATCTTTCATAGGCAACGTATCACTAATTTCTTTCTTCACCGCTGCTAACGACTTCGTTGCATGTTCAGCTAAATAATCATCTGCTACTTCCGGTACATTATATTTATCTTGATTATCGATTAGCTGCTGCATATACTCTTGATACTCTTTATTTAACTTAGGATCTTTACTTAGATTTTCACGATATGCATCATAATTTTTCACGTCATTCGCTCGAATTAAATCTTGAATTTTATCAAACGTTTCAAATTGATGTGTATATAAATAAGATTGCAATGCGAACGAGTAATTATAGAAATCCCAAGAACCGTATTTAGCAAATAGTGTACGCTCTGCTGTATAACGGCTTGCAGGATCAGATGATAATCCGCTAATTATACTCTTTCTTGGTACAACGTTATTCGTACGAGTAGATCCTGCGAAAAACTCTGCATTTCCTTCTTGGAACCAAGTTAGCCTTTCATTTTGATACATATCTCCTCTTCCAAATAAACCAGGAACTTCATATCTCCCTTGCAGATAATGAGTAAATTCATGACGGAATAACTCTTCTAAACTATAAATACTTTGCTCTGGTGTACGCTCATATGTAAAGAATGTACCTGTCTCTTCAATATAAATTCCACCGTTGTTTGTTTCATATCCATACAATTGTCTATTTAACTGATATTCATCTGGACTATTATAAATTACGATCGTTAATACATCATCCGCATTTCCTGGCTCTAACGCTTTGTCATTTCCAATTACCCGGTGATACTGTGCCTTTACTTCCTTCGCAGCCCAATATAGTCTCTTAATTTTTTCTTCTGATACTTTATCTCCTGTTTTGAACACAATTGATCCATCGTCGAATGTATACGTTTTTGGTAAGTATTGCTCTTTTCCTTCTTTACGTATTTTCTCTAAATCTACTGTATTCCCGCTATAATCTTTACCATTATAATTTGTTGTAATTTGTTCTACCGCAACAAAATACGGTTCACTTAAGCGCGGGTACATATGCATTGCTTGTGTAACAACCTCTAATCCTTTATTTGGATTACTATGAAACTTCCCTAAACGGCTAGCAAAATAAATGCCATTATTAACGAGCCATTTATTTTCTGGCGTTACTTCATTTAGAAGAGCAATACGATTTATTTCATTAATAAACCCATCTACTTTTCCATACCACATCGTTTCATTCGCTTCTTTACGAGCCACAGTTAAGTACGACTGTATATCATAGTCAATACCTTGCATAATATCGTATATTGCTTGTCCCTTCATTCGATCATTTACATAAGTAGTATAATTATCATTGTATTGCTTTAAAATATTCGATGCGTATTGAACCGTTTCAACATCACTTGAAGCATTACTAATTAATTTACCGTATGCAGATACGACTGTATCTTGTTCAACTGTACCAAGCTTAAAATTCGGATTTTTTGCGATTGCTTTTAAAGCAGGTAAACATTTGTCCTGGAAGCTTCTTTCATTTAAGTCGCTTAATTCACTATTATAAAATGCAAGATAAAAAGCTGAACGCAGCACTTCAGTAAACGCTTGAATTCCTTTTGAATCATCTTTCGTAAATGTACTACCTCTATGAGCTAATTCATCTATAATGACTTGCATTTTTCCTTTATCTTTATAAAAAGCCTTTGCATCTTCATTAAACTGGAATAAGTCTGTAATTTGGTGCCACTTAATACTGCCTAACGTTTCAACTAATTCTTGATCATTCATTTTGTTTAAATCAGCCATTGAATAGCTTTCTTTAACTTGCTTTACTGCAGTTTTCTTCGTAATAGATGCTGGTCGCTGTGAAAAATCTCCTACTTTTAAACGTTCTTGAAATGATAAAGTTTCATCAACTTTTGAAATATGTCCAACTTCATCTACCGACTTTTCAATTCCAACCGGTTTCGTTTTCAACACGTTATACGGTGCTTTTTCTTCTGCTGCTGCATGAGTTTGAAGTGCGCCTAACGATAAAGCCATTGTACTAATGCTAAGCATCACTTTATTGATCTTTGATTTCTTGTTCATATCCTTGCCCCCTATTTTAATATTCCATTCAAGAATTTAACATAAAATCTGGATGTAACAATATAAAATGCAATATTTCATATTATTTCTTCCTATAATTTGTACATATCGTGAACACATTGCTCTTTACCTCCCTAAAACAAATTGCATCCTTTCACATTATAAAAAGGGAATTTTTTGACAATTTAAAACTTAATTGTTATGATTATTATAATTGTTAACTTTATTAAATAAGGGTGGGATTCTATGATAAAAAAAGAAAACAGTGTATTTTATATCTCCTTCTTGCTAACAACATTATTCATTATATGGGGAATTACCCCAGCAAGTTGGATACAAGGCTACGATTTACAAAGTGTTACATCTTTTTTAAACTCATTTATCCTCAATAAATTTGGGTGGTTTTACTCTCTACTTATGACTACAATGATTATTTTGGCTGCTTATTTAGCATTTTCTAAGTTCGGTTCTATTCGTCTTGGTAAAGATGGAGAAAAGCCAAAATATAATTATCCATCTTGGCTATCCATGTTGTTTGGAGCAGGAATGGGGATTGGACTCCTCTTTTATGGAATCGCTGAACCGATTTCACATTTTACAGATCCATTAACAGGAAAAGCGGGGACAGAGGAAAGTGCCAAACTCGCTATGCAATATTCATTTTTCCACTGGGGTCTCTTTCCATGGTCACTATACGCAATGGTCGCTTTAACAATTGCATATTTCACATTCCGCAAACAAAAAGGTGGCACTATCGGGGCTACAGTTACTCCATTATTTAATCGATCGAAAAATTCTCGTATCGGAAAAACAGTCGATATTTTAGCTGTTTTAGCCACAGTATTTGGCATTGTACCATCTGTTGGGATTGGTGCTCAACAAATTGCTGGAGGATTAAGCTATTTATTCCCTTCTATTCATAACACTTTACTTACACAGCTCGTACTTATCGCCATCTTCGCCGTTTTATATTTAACGAGTGCACAAACTGGCTTAGATCGTGGGATTAAATATTTGAGTAACTTAAATTTCTCTCTTGCAGGTATTTTACTCGTCTCCTTTTTATTTTTAGGGCCAACCGTATTTATTATGAAATATTTCACATCTACACTCGGTTCTTATATTGGAGCTTTGCCTAGTATGGGATTAAATTTAGGAGCATTTAATGAAAAATCTTCTTCTTGGATTGAAAACTGGACTATTTTCTATTGGGGATGGTGGATTTCTTGGTCTCCATTCGTCGGTACATTCATCGCTCGTATTTCTAAAGGGCGCACAATAAAAGAATTTATTTTTGGAGTTGTATTAGTCCCGACTCTTATCTGTACATTTTGGTTTGCAGTATTTGGTGGTACCGCAATCCATATGGAAATGTTCCAATCGCTTGGAATAGCTGATGAAATTGCAAAAAATGGTACAGAGATTGGATTATTTGCTGTTATTTCACATCTACCATTCTCTACATTTTTAACGATTATCGGGTTAATTTTAGTAGCCACATTTTTCGTTACTTCTGCCGATTCAGCAACATTTGTTGTTTCCATGCAAACGAGTAACGGAAGTTTATCACCGAAAAATAGTTTAAAACTTATATGGGGATTAACAATCGCGATAATTGCCGCTATTTTATTACAAGCTGGAGGATTAAATGCACTACAAATCGCAGCTATAATTGCTGCGCTACCATTTTCTATTGTAGTCGTTCTTATGGTTACTTCACTCTTTAAAGAGCTACGAAAAGAAGATGTTAATTTGCAAACGAAAGAAGTGCCGAAAAAAATAAAAAAGGTTATGTAACGATTGGCGCCTCAAATCACTTCTAAATCCGTAATAAAACCCATTCATATGAATGGGTTTTTCACTCTATTATATAGTGTTGTAAACATGCTTTTTCCTCAAAACCTACTTTCTTGTACAATTTCATCGCATGATCATTATTCGTATTCAAACATAGTACTATCTCTCTCATCCCTTGGAAAGAGAAAATATACTGAATTGCCCCTTGCAATATCCGCTCTCCGACACCTTTTCTTCTACTATTTTCAGCGGTTGCAATAAATTCAATATTAGCTTCATGAAACTCCGGATTTACTTCAACATATACATAACCTTCTAACTTACCATTCTTCATACTTACAAATAATTTATTCGTATCACTTAAACGTTCAATGATTTCATTTCCTTCATAATATGTATTAGGAAAAATATTATTATGTAAAACAATAAACTGCTCAAATACTTGTTGAGATGCTTCCTCTACTTGATTTATTGTACATTGCTCCACATTAGTTTTCTTTAAAATTAAAACGCTATGTTTCTCTTGTTTTTTAGCTTGTAAATATTTCATAAAGTCGATACCATTACTATTTTTCACGTGATAAAATCCATGAAACTTTTGAATATGAAGTGGAATTTTCTCGATAAGTTTCTTCCACATACTTAAAGCAATCTCTCCCCAATTCGAAGCTATAATAAAAGGCCCCCAAATCTCCGCACTTTCGCTTATCTCATCTATATCAAATCCTAATACACCTACAATTTCATTATTATCATTATAAGAAACGACAAAAGACTTCTCCCACCCTATATCAGAAAAACCATGAAGAATAGCGTCCAATATTTCTTCATGATTTTCCCCGCAATAACCAACATGCTGCGTAATATCTTTATTCATCATCGAAATAAATTCTGCAGCTTCTTCGATCTTTGAAATAGAATTAATATGCATAACTTCCCCTCCTTTTCTAATACACTTAGACAATCACTAGTAATATCCTTCTCTAGTAAAAAAAGACATCATCATATGCATGTTTCTAATAAAACCGCCATGATAATGTCTTCTCAAAAAAGCAAAAATTAATTATATATAATAATAAGATTAAACGTTATTTATTTCTTAAATAATCTCTTTCTAAATACGAACATACTTAGTGCGGAAAGAACAAGTGTTATGCCAGAAAGTAAAGTCGAAGTGCTAGCTTCACCGCCTGTTGATGGTAAAAATTTCTTACCTTCCTCTGGCTTATTAGTATGTTGTTTATTTAAAGTGTCTGCTTTTCTTCCCTCGTTTTCAACAACTTGATTATTCCCTTTTGGCTCTTGATCCAATCCTGTTGCTGATTCTTTTACTTCTTTCTTTGGTTCTTTCGCTTCTTTCTTTGGTTCTTTCGCTTCTTCAACTTCTTTTGTTGGCTCTTTTTCTTCTTCTTTTGTTCCTTCAACTTCTTTTACCGGCTCTTTCACTTCTTCTTTTGTTCCTTCAACTTCTTTTACCGGCTCTTTCACTTCTTCTTTTGTTCCTTCAACTTCTTTTACCGGTTCTTTCACTTCTTCTTTCGATCCTTCAACTTCTTTTACCGGTTCCTTCACTTCTTCTTTTATTTCTTCAACTTCTTTTACTGGTTCTTTCACTTCTTCTTTTGTTTCTTCAACTTCTTTTACCGGCTCTTTCACTTCTTCTTTTGTTCCTTCAACTTCTTTTACCGGTTCTTTCACTTCTTCTTTTGTTTCTTCAACTTCTTTTACCGGTTCTTTCACTTCTTCTTTTGGTATTAATTTTTCTACTATATTCTGCATTACAATGCCACTATATAATATGCCAGTCTCATAATGATCTGCATCTAAATCAAATTCATATATTTTTTCTCCTAAAGTACGCCAAATGATTCCCTCATCAGTAAGCGTTCCACCTTCACTCTTTAGTGTAATTTTTTCAATTGGCTCTCCCTCTAAATCATATACAGAAATTTTCACTTCTTTATTTATTTCTGCATCATCCAAAATGACCTTTTGCCTTCTAACATCAATTGTTATCCACTGACCTAATTGTATTAATGGCCTTACATCACGAATCTCATTTTCAGCTAATTTTAAACTAAGTAAGTCTAGCATTGATCCAAGAACCGTTACATCTTTAATACGATTATCTGTAAGATTTAACCACTGTAAATTTTCCAATGAAGATAGTGGTGTTATATCTTCAATTTGATTATGAGATACATTCACATTATTCAATTGTTTCAAGTTTGAGATGAACTCAATATTTTTCAGGCCTACTCCTTCTAAAGTGAGTTTTTCTAAGTTCGTCATATACTCTAAACCTGTTATATTTTTTATCTCATTTCCATTTTCTTTAAGTATCTCTAATTTTTTAATCTGTAATAAATCTTCTTTTGTAATAGGAGCGTTTAAATTCTCTCTACCTAAATTCTCTTTATTAATATGTTGTTGTAAAGTTTTATCGAGAATTACATTTTCCTTTTGTTCATTATCCTCTTTTATTGTTTCCTTGATTTCGTCTAATCTTTCAACAACATTTTGAATTACTGTTCCATTAAACTTAATACGGTTCTCTTCTGGCTTTATATCCAACGTAAATTCGTATGTTTTTTCACCAGTAGTCCCCCATTTAACAGAACCATTATTAACTATCCCATCTTCACTCTTCAATTGAATAGTATCAAGTGGCTCTCCTTGTAAATTATAAATAGGTATTTTAACTTCCTTATCTTTTTCTACATTATCTAAAAAGATTTTTTGTCTTTGAATATCGATATATATTCTTTTTCCTAGCTCTTGAACAGGTCTAACATCACGAATTTC
>NZ_JBNLYE010000191.1:0-7557 GCF_050172095.1 Bacillus sp. GMs2/2 | reverse complement strand
TGTGAAAGCATAGCTTTTTCATATTAAATCATTAAAATATCTCGTATTTCTTCCTCCGTGATGGATGCTAATTTTTCTTCTCCCGGCTCAATCACTTCAGCAATTAAATTTTTCTTACTTTCTTGCAGTTCATGCATTTTCTCCTCAATTGTTCCCTGAGCTACTAGCTTTATAACTTGCACTGTATTTTTTTGTCCCATTCGATACGCTCTATCGGCCGCTTGTTGTTCAACAGCTGGATTCCACCATAAATCGTATAATATTACTGTATCTGCACCAGTTAAATTAAGTCCGGTACCACCAGCTTTTAAAGAAATGAGAAATAGATCTCCTTCTCCTTCGTTAAACCGATCGCACAGCTCTACACGTTCCTGCGCTGGTGTACTCCCGTCTAAATAAAAGTATGGAATTGCTTGTCGATTTAACTCACGACCAATAATGGAAAGCATCTTCGTAAATTGAGAAAAAATTAATATTCTCTTCCCTGTACTTCTACATTCCTCTAAAATCTCTAACAGTTGTTCAAATTTAGCTGAACTTCCTTTGTAATCATCAACAAATAAAGCAGGATGACAACAAATTTGTCGCAATCTCGTTAAACCAGCTAAAATTCTAATTTTATTTTTACGTAACGTATCTTTGTCTAAATGCTTTAACGTTTCTTCCCTTAGCTTCGCTAAATAAGCAGCATAGAGACTCTTTTGATCGGGTAATAACTCCGATGATTGTAAGTGCTCTATTTTCTCTGGCAACTCATTTAATACGTCCCCTTTTAATCGTCTTAATACGAATGGTTTCACTCGCTTCGCTATATCTTCACGCCTTAAATCACCGAACTCTTTTCTTCCTGGTAATAATTCTGGGAAGACGACATGGAAGATAGACCATAGCTCTTCTAATGAATTTTCTACAGGTGTACCCGTTAGCCCAAAACGGTATTCAGCTTGAATTGTTTTCACAGCTCTTGCCGTTTGCGTTGTAGGGTTTTTAAACGCCTGCGCTTCATCAAGGAATAGTGTATGAAATGGTCTTGCATATAATCTTATATCTCTTCTCAGTAATGGATATGACGTAATTACGACATCAAATTCCGTTATATCTTTCAAAATTTTCCGGCGCTCTGCTTGGTTTCCATCTGCAATAACTGCTCTAATATGCGGGGCGAATTTTTTCAATTCACTAAACCAATTATAAACAAGAGATGATGGTGAAACGACTAATATAGGTAGTTTCTTTTCTCGAATCTCAGGCAAAACAGAATCTATAAAAGCAATGCTTTGCAACGTTTTTCCAAGTCCCATATCATCTGCTAAAATACCGCCAAAACGGTAATGAGCAAGTGTTTTCATCCATTCGAACCCATATACTTGATACTTTCTCATTTCTGCATTTAAAGTATTTGGCACAGCAAACTTTAATTTTTTCGGGTTTTGAATGTTTTCTACTAACTCTTGAACAGAATCATCTAAACTTAAAACATTGCCTTCATGAAGTCCGTTCATCCATTTTACACTCCGAATAAGCGGGACATTTACCTCTTCTCCATGTAAAAATTCTTTCCGAATACCTGATTCTTTTATAAACTGATTAATTTCATTAAACTCTTTACTCTCTAGCGATAAAAACGAACCGTTCGCCAATCGATAATATTTACGTTTCTCTTCAAGGGCCGCTAATACACCTTTAATTTCTGCTTCTGGTATTCCTTTTATATCAAAACGAAATGACAACCAATCAATTCTTTCTTTTCTTCTCACTGTAATAAGAGGAACTGCATCCCCTTTACTAATTCGCAATTTGATTGCTGTCGTCGCATAAATATCAACTAAACCTTTTAATGTTGGCACGACGTGATATAAAAAGTTATACTCAGCTTCTTCATTATGCATAAAGTAACCGCCTTCTGTTTTTGCAAAGGCACTTTCACTCATAATGTCTAAAATCTCTTTTTCCTTTTTCTCATCACGATTAAAAACAGACGGCTGTCCATCCTCTTCTAGCGGATTAATCATGACGTTCCCATAGTGAAATTCAAGACCTGCTAATAAGCGACTTTTCACGCGGTCTAAATACAATTTCGCTTTTAGCGAAGGTGTTTCAACACGATCCGATATTACTTCATCAATGTGTACAGTTCCGAGCTTCATTAATCCTGGTACAACTTTCGCGACGAAATGTTCCATCTTACTTTCTGGAATATAAAACTGATTACTATTTGAGCGACTCATCATCTTTTGTAATTCAATAAGTCGCATACAATCTTCAATGTGTAAGTGATATAATTTCCCTTCGTAAAGTGCATTGTTATACATATCCATAACTTGTACACGATTTAAACCATCTATATGAAGTGTAAATCCGCCATTATTTCCCTTCGTAAATTCAAAGTGTAACGGCAACAAACCTTTTGAAACTTGTAATCCCTGAAACAGTTGTTCATTTTGTTTCAGCTGTACATATTCAACTTTAGAAAGTGAAGAGAGCATATCCTTCCACGAAGCTGGCGGTATAAATATCATACTTTCATCTTGTTTCGCATGTACTTCTAGCGTATCTTCATACATTTTTTCATTATGATACATTTTAATGAGCTGCTGAATAATTGCATCCGTTTCTTGTTTAAAACTATGTACATCTGGTGTATATGTAAATTCATTTGAACAATGAAAAGATTCCCTTTTCTCCACCTTAGAAAGAAATTCTCTAATATGATTTATGAAATACACTTTGGCAAGTTTCAATTGAATTCCAAGAAGAGCCCCACCACTTCTCGTAGCAACTGGTGTACATATAAACTCAATATCTAATATTTCACGTGTATCAAAACGGTGTTGTTTACTTTTTGGCCTCAGTGGTTTATCTGCAAACAGCTGAAACATACCACTTGTCAATTGATCATTTCTGTTACTAGCGGAGCTCATTCCACCTGTTTGTTGATTATAGTTTATTTGTATTAATACTGCTGCAACATGTTGACAGTACGTTTGAAAAGACGCTAATGAAGGACAACTACATTTTGCAACAACATCACCCTTTTTGGCTTTTGCTACTGTAACATGGAAATCCTCGTTCCCTTTTACTGTCGCCTCACAAATTTCTTTATTTTCATCGTACTGATCTATTATCACTTTATTTGATTTATAATAGGCTTCACCTCTTTTATATGAGGTCTCTCCGCACACTTCTTTAATAATCGATTTATTCAATGTGAAACTCATCGCTTTGACACTTCCTTAATATAAAACCATTTTCTCTTACTTAACATTTTACATGCTCCACGAGAAAATATAAAATGTTGATTTAACAAAAGAAGATGCTTATTTATAAGCATCTTCTTCACTCTATCTCCATCAACCTCTTCGCCTCAAAATACAATACTTGAATAAACTTCTTCGTATTAATTCGCGTATGACCAGAAGATGCGAGTTCATCTTTCGTCATTTCTGTCATCCGTTTTCTAACTACGGTAAAATCGAAAAATTTTGGAGCATAGCTTTCAAATTTTGGATTTGAAAAGTCTGTTAATCCTAAAGAAGCCAAATGATTTAACGACTGATAAATAGCTCGACGTACTCTTTGTTCAGACGCTTTTTTCTCTTTATCAATATCCGCCTCTAAAGCTAAATCCCCTAATTTTCTTATCGTAATATGATGGAAAATTTCTTTTAACGCAGGAAAGCCAAACTCAAATGTCTGTGCCTTTTCTTGACCATATAAATATTCCAGCATACTAAGTAAATCTTTACTTCCATTCTCTCCCGCAATACCGAGTTCTGATAGTAAAAAGCGCCCTAAATCCCCTATCTTTTTTCCTTCTTGCACTGGTTCAGTACGCAATTGCGGTTTTTCCCACTGAAACACGTTATTCAATGATTTTTGAATATCGTGTATAGAACGCTCCAATCTAATACGCTCCATCACTTTGCGTACAACCGATACAACTTCGATTTTATTTAATGGTTTTGTAATATAATATTCTACACCGAGTGTATATGCCTCACCTATAAGCTGCTTCGATTCCACTTGAGAAATCATAATGATTTTCCCCGTGAAAGTTGACGCAATGTGACGAACTGTTTCAATTCCGTCCCTCATCGGCATCAACAAATCAATAAATAAAATATCTACTTTTTTAAAATTTAGTTGATCCGCCTCAATAAAAGCTCCGTCATCCGCCTCACCAATTACTTCTCCAAGATCTCCATCTTCAATAATTTGCGAAAGCATCGAACGGAAAACTTCATCATCGTCTACGATATAATAAAACAAATCTATTCCCCTTCCCGCTTTAAACTACCCTCCGGTAAACAAACGATAAACTTACATCCTCTTTTATTTTCTCGGCCTTCTAATCTCACTTCTCCGCCTAGCTCTGTTACCATTTCATTTATGTAAGAAAGCCCAATACCAGTTGACGGTGTTCCCGTTTGATCATACTTGGAAGTAAACCCTGGCTTAAATACTAATTTCTTATACTTTTGTGCAATACCAGGTCCATCGTCAATTACTTCAAAAAATATATGTTGATCTCTTTTATATAGCTTAATAATAACGACACCTTTATCTTCAATTGCTTCAACTGCATTTGCAGCGAGGTTATTAAAAATTGATAGAACTGTATACACGTGGTATGCAGCATGCTCACCTTCTATATGTTTAGAAAAACGTATATCCTTTTCTAGCATTTCAGCATACTTCTCGTTTATTCTAACAATCATTTCTGCTAACTCATGTCCTTCTACATATTCAGCCACATTTTTATCTAATAACAGTTTAGATAATCCTGCAAATATCCTTTGATTATCCTTTTTTATTTCATGCACTTCCCCCGCTATTTTCAATGCTGTTTTACTACTTGAATCAGCGCTTACTTGTAAATTTCGATATAGTTGATATGCTTCTTGTGTAATTAACTCCGCATTTTGTAACGTCTTTTTCAAATGAACAGATTCCACATATAAATTAGAAAGATGCATTAACATATTTTCATTTTCTTTTCGAACTTGCGATTCTTTTAATTTCGTTTCATATAAATTCATCATATTTAAAAAACCAAGTGCAAAGAAACTACGAAAAATAGCAATAATGATGAGTTTATTTACTTCAGAAATCGTTATTGTTGTACCTAGTACTAACATATGATAAAACGCAAGTTCTGACATACTTGCAACAATTTCAATTGAAATTCCAAGGCATCCAATAATGATTGGTTTCTGATGGAACTTATTTACCCTGCAAAGCGAGAAAAAACTGCCATAAATAAAATAATAGAAGAACACGGGATAGCGCAAATAAAATGATTCTGTCATATGAAATGAACCTTGCATGATCCAGTCAAGACATACTCGGAATAAGACTACAGATATACCAACAAGAATACCTGCAACTCCTGCTGGTACTCTTCTTAAAAATAATAATAAAAAGAAGAATAGCGGTGTACCGAAGCTAACTCGAAACGTATCATTAAAGGGATGAAAGTTCAGCTCCCCAGCAATCGGAACAACGACCATTAATATAATTAAAAGGGACATATCTTTCTTCCATAATTGATTCCAATTCAAAGGTGACACTTCCTATACTTTTTTTCAGTAGTAAAAGCGAAAGCCCGCTTATTGTTATAAACGGGCTTTTTTTCTATATTCTAACCTTTTCTACCGCTTTTATTTGGCGATACTCTGGCTTCCACATTGCTTCTTTCACTGCCATCTTGATATCGTTATCACTTAAGTTCACTCTTGCAACACCTTCTGCAACTGCAACTTTAGCTACTTCAATTGCAACCATTTCTGAGATATTACGTAATTCTTCGACCTCTGGTAAAATAGGTGCTCCTGGCTGACTTGTATCTACCATACTTGCAACTGCTTCAGCAGCTGCTGCAAACATTCCATCCGTCATGACGCTTGCTCGTACTACAATTGTTCCAAGACCAAGCCCTGGGAAAATAAGTGCATTATTTGATTGTCCAATCACATACGTTACACCGTTATATGTAACTGGTTCAAATGGACTTCCTGTTGCAACTAACGCTCTTCCTTCTGTCCACTCGATTAAATCTGCTGGTTTTGCTTCAGCAAGTGGCGTCGGATTCGACATTGGTAAAATAATTGGTCTTTCTACGTGAGAAGCCATTTCTTTAATAATCTCTTCTTTAAATGCACCTGCAACAGTAGATGTACCAATTAAAATTGTCGGTTTTACATGTTTCACAACTTCAGCAAGTCCAATTACATCATTTTCTTTCCACTCACTTACTTCTACTTCTTTTCTTGCGTACGGAATTTGGAAATCAAGAAGATCTTCCATATTATCTGTAACTAACCCGTTACGATCAATACACCAGAAACGCTTATATGATTCTTCTTCAGATACGCCTACGCGGACCATCGCATCTCTAACTTGATCTGCGATACCGATTCCAGCCGTACCAGCACCAAATACAACAACGCGGTGTTCACTTAGCGGTACACCAGAAGCTTTCACTGCCGATAATACTGCCGCAAGTGAAACTGCACCTGTACCTTGAATATCATCATTAAACGTACAAACATCATGACGATATTTATCTAAAATTTTTCGTGCGTTACGAGAGCTAAAGTCTTCCCAATGTAAAAGTGCTTTCGGGAATTGTTTGTTTACCGCTTGTACAAACGTATCAATAAATTCATCGTAAGCTTCACCTGTTATACGAGGGTGACGATTTCCAATATAAAATGGATTGTTTAATAGCTCCTCACGGTTTGTACCTACATCTAAAATTACCGGTAATACACGACTAGGATCGATTCCAACTGCAGCAGTGTAAACAGCTAATTTTCCGATTGCGATGTTAATACCACCAACGCCCCAGTCACCAATTCCTAATATGCCTTCTCCATCTGTTACAACGACTAAATCAATGTTCTCAGCTGTTGCACCGATATTCGTGAATGCTTCTTCGATACCTGATGGATCGTTAATTGATAAATAAACACCACGTGGTTTACGATATTCATGACTATATCTTTGAATTGCTACACCGACAGTTGGTGTATATACAATCGGTAACATTTCACGTAAATGATCTGTTAATATACGATAAAATAATACTTCATTTCGATCATGTAACGCAGTTAAGTATACATTCTTTAATAAATCATCCGGCTGAGAACTAAATTGTTCGTATGCTCGGCGTGCCTGTTCTTCTAACGTTAAAACCGCTGGCGGTAATAACCCTTTTAAACCTAACTCTTCTCTTTCATTTTGTGTGAAAGCTACCCCTTTATTTAAAAGTGGTGTTGATAATACTTCTGCTCCTCTTAATGTTGTTTCTAATGCACCATTAGAAGCTACTGTAAACTTGCTCATAACATCCCTACCTCTATTCATATATAGCATTTCTATATTGTAAACAAAAAAGAGGGGATTGTCCCCCTCTTCTTTTAATTTTTCTTTAAAAGAGTTGCTCCTGCAATCCCTGGGTGTGTCATTTCGAATGGATCTAGAATTAACTCTAAGTCTTCTTGTGACAATACACCATTTTTCACACAAAGTTCTCGAACGGATTGGCCTGTTGCG
>NZ_JBNLYE010000190.1:0-7594 GCF_050172095.1 Bacillus sp. GMs2/2 | reverse complement strand
TATTTGTTAAATTTCTGTAAAATTTAAGTAGATTAAAGCATGAATTTTATCATGTAGAGTACAATGGTAGTAACGACCTTCTTTCCTGAATGGGGTCAAAAAAACTAGTAGAGGAGTGGTTTTCTCTTGAAACCTACAACTACTCGTATGCTAACACGCATTAAATCAATTTATATGTACATCAATGAAAACGGAACGGTAACGACGAAAGACCTTGTAGATGAGTTCGGGATCACACCGCGAACGATACAACGTGATCTAAATGTGTTGCAGTTTAATGAACTCGTGTATAGCCCTTGCCGCGGTAAGTGGACAACAACAGGAAAGAAAGTGAGAATGACCTCATAATGAAAAATAATTGTATGTAAATAAATACATACCCCTTTCTAATAATTAGAAAGGGGTCTTTTCTGCGCCTATAAAGGTACTACTTTTCAGTATCTACTTGATATGTTTTTAACATTTCTACTTCTTCATCTGTTAGCTCTCGGTATTGTCCAAGTTCTAGTTCTTCATCTAATACTAACGGACCCATCTCTGTTCTCTTTAGGTAGACTACTTTTTTCCCTACCGCTTCAAACATACGCTTCACTTGATGGAATTTCCCTTCCGTAATCACAAGCTCAATTTCAGAAATATCATCGCTTTTCAATATTGTAAGTGCACCTGGCTTTGTTTCATAGCCATCATCTAAAATAACACCTTTAGCAAACTCTTTTACATCCTCTTCTGTTACTACTCCTGCAACGTGTGCATAATATTTTTTCGGCACATGCTTTTTCGGAGATAATAATTGATGTGATAACTTCCCATCATTTGTTATCAATAAGAAACCTTCCGTATCGATATCAAGTCGTCCAACTGGGAACGGATCAAAGATTGCATCTTCTAATTCTAATAAATCTATTACTGTTTCATGATTATCATCTTCCGTCGCTGAAATAACACCTTGTGGTTTATGCATCATTAAGTAAACAAATTCTTTGTATTCCACAACTTCACCGTGAATCATAACTTCTTGCTCTTCTACATTTACATGAACTTTCGCATCTTTTACTGGCGTTCCATCAATTTTCACAACGCCGTCTTTCAATAATTTCTTTACTTCTTTTCTACTTCCATATCCCATATTTGCTAATAATTTATCTAATCTCACGTTTTTCACCTTCTTTATTTATCATAGAAAAGGGGACGTAATTACGCCCCTCTTGATTTCAACTTTATTTTAAATCTACTACCAAGTTTACGTTGAATTTTATCTAATGCTTCTCCGCCAAATACTCTTTCAAGTACTCCTGTGCGAATTGCTAACAATCCGTAAACAAGACCGCCAATACCTGCACAAATCGCAACTGTTATAAGAGCACCAATACGGCCATCAGGCGAAATCATGAAGGATAGAATCCATTGTGATAGTTTTACAGCAACGACCATTATAAGTGTCAGTACTGCAATTTGGAATGTTCTTTTATATACAACACCGAATGAATAGTGTGCGTATTTTTTAATTTGTTGATTTGTGTACCAAACAGAAGCTAAGAAACCAACTGCTGTCGCTAGAATTGCTCCTACTGTACCGAAATAACGAATAAAGATTACGTTACATACAAATTTCAAAATAACGCCCATTATAAGCGCAATAATCGCATGCTTCTGCTGGTTAATACCTTGCAGGATTGCCGCTGTTACTGTAAATAAAGCGAATAACAACGCAACTGGTGCATACCACATTAATACTTGTCCACCTAGTGGATCTGAATCGTAAAACGCAGTATAAATTGGATATGCCAGTGAAGAAATACCGACAACTGCTGGCAATGTTAAAAACATATTCGCCTGGAATGTTTGTGTAATTTGTAATTTCAAATAACGGTATTGTTTTTCAGTAAATGATTTTGTAATTGCTGGTACAAGCGTTAAACTAAACGCTGTTGCAAGTGATACAGGAATCATAATTAACTTATGCGTCCACATTGTGAAAATACCGAGAGCTCGCTCTGCGATATCACCTTGACCAATCGCCTGCATAATTGAGTTAAATGTCAATGTATCAATTTGTTGATATAAAGGAATTGTTAACCCAATTACAACGTAAGGAATCGCATATGCAAATAACTCTTTAAACAATTGAACGGTGCTTACTGTTGATTCTGGTACAGTTTGTTCAATTAGATATTGATCCAAATATTTTTTACGTTTTAACCAGTACCAAATTAACACACCGAGTGCTCCAACCGCTGAAACGAACGCAGCAAATGTCGCTACTCCAACTGCTGTTGCAACTGTACCGCCAAGTACTTTAATAACGATAAAACTACCTGCTAATAAAAAGACGATACGAATAATTTGTTCAATAATTTGTGAAACGGTAGTTGGTCCCATAGACTGGTGACCTTGGAAATAACCACGAATTAAACTCGCTGCTGGTACAACAATAAGTGCGAAACTTACAAGACGAATAATCGTCGTAACTTCCCCTACATTATTGTGTATACTTTGTTTACCAAGCATCGCTTCTGCAAACAATGGCGCCGTCATGTACAGTACTAGGAACGAAAGAACTCCTGTTACTATCATCATAACCATTCCCGAGCGGAACATTCTCCGGCTCGTTTTATAATCGCCAAGCGCATTATATTTGGAAACAAATTTTGAAACAGCAAGTGGCACACCTGCCGTTGCGATACTTAAAAAGATCGTATATGGAATGTATCCATATGTATAGAGCGTTCCGCCTTCTGTTCCTACTAATGCATGAAACGGAAAGACGTAAATCATGCCTAAGAACTTTACTAAAAATGTCCCTAGCGTAACAATAAGCGTTCCGCGCAGAAATTTCGAATCGGACATACAAAAATCCTCCTACATCTACATAAAGTGAAACTATAATTAGTTGGAGACTTCTCTCCTACTCCTTATTAGTTGAACCATTCGAGCATTTACAGGCTAACAGACTCCCTATTTACTTCTCCTAAATCTTGAGGTTTTAGTCTTATCGCCTACAAATGGCAGGATAGTGCTGAACTCTAACTTTTGTATTGTACCACAATTCTCTCATTAAGCAGTACTTCACTCTATTTTTCTTTTAAGGGAAAACATGCTATTCTTTTAGGCAGGAAATGTAGAAAATGAGGTCGATATATTATGCATTATGATGTTATTGTCATCGGCGGCGGTCCTTCTGGGCTAATGGCTGCAATTGGTGCTGCAGAAGAAGGCGCAAATGTCTTACTTCTTGATAAAGGAAATAAACTTGGGCGTAAACTTGCAATTTCTGGTGGCGGACGCTGTAACGTAACAAACCGTCTACCACTTGATGAAATTGTTAAACATATACCAGGAAACGGTCGCTTCTTATACAGCGCTTTTTCTATTTTTAATAATGAAGATATTATTACATTCTTCGAAAATCTTGGTGTTAAATTGAAAGAAGAAGACCACGGTCGCATGTTCCCTGTGTCAAACAAAGCACAATCTGTTGTAGACGCACTTTTAACACGATTAAAAGACTTAGGTGTAAAAATTCGTACAAATACGCCTGTTGAAACGATTGAATATGAAAATGGTCAAACGAAAGCAGTTATACTGCAAACAGGTGAAGTGTTAGAAACAAATCACGTCGTTATCGCTGTTGGCGGAAAATCAGTTCCTCAAACCGGATCTACTGGAGACGGATATGCTTGGGCTGAAAAAGCGGGTCATACAATTACAGAATTATTCCCAACAGAAGTACCTATCCTTTCAAACGAGCCTTTTATACGTGACCGCTCATTACAAGGTCTTGCTTTACGTGATATAAACTTAAGCGTATTAAACCCGAAAGGAAAAGCTATCATTTCTCACAAAATGGACATGCTCTTCACTCATTTTGGCCTATCTGGTCCTGCTGCTCTTCGCTGTAGTCAATTCGTCGTGAAAGCACTGAAAAAGTTTAAAACGAATACAATACAAATGAGTATTGATGCATTGCCAGAGGAAAATAGTGAGCAACTATTTCAGCGCATGCTGAAACAAATGAAAGAAGATCCGAAAAAAGGAATTAAAAACGTTTTAAAAGGTTATGTTCCTGAACGTTACTTCCTATTCTTATTAGAAAAAAATGAAATTGACGGCAGCGAACAAGCTGGACAAGTTTCTCACGAAAAGATTCGTGCACTTGTGAAAGACTTTAAAGAGTTTACTGTGAATGTAAATGGTACGCAGTCAATTGAAAAAGCATTCGTTACTGGCGGCGGTGTATCCGTGAAAGAAGTTAACCCGAAAGAAATGTCTTCTAAATTTACGAACGGCTTATATTTCTGCGGAGAAGTTCTTGATATTCATGGTTATACTGGTGGCTATAATATTACATCAGCCCTTGTTACTGGTAGAATTGCCGGAACGACAGCTGGAGAAAACGCGAAAATGCAGTATTAAAAAAAGAAACAGGGATTCCTGTTTCTTTTTTTATAGGTACATGAAATTATATGAGCGATTCCACAAATATATCAGCGATTCCGCAACTTATATCGGCGATTCCCCAAATTTATCAGCGATTCTGCAACTTATATCGGCGATTTCCCAAATTTATCGACTTACCGACAAGAAGCGACAAATATCTGCTCCATGTAACTTTCCATTGCTTTTTTGTTGCTTTATATACCTTAGTACCTTTATATTTTATATTGTTGAATATTTGAAAAAGGGTAAGGGGAAAACATATGAGAAAAAAAGTCATGATGTCTTTAATGCTAATGACGTTTCTTTCTGCGGTAGAAGGAACGATTGTTAGTACAGCAATTCCTCGTATAACGAGTGATTTATCAGGCGTCGAACTTGTTAGTTGGGTATATGCAATTTATATGCTTGCAACAGCTGTTTCGACTCCAATATACGGGAAGCTCGCTGATTTATTTGGTCGTAAAAAAGTTTTACTTATCGGAGCTACCATCTTTTTAGTCGGTTCTGCACTTTGCGGAGTCGTTACATCGATGGAACAATTAATTTTCTTCCGCGCTCTTCAAGGTATCGGTGCTGGTGCTGTTATGCCGATCACAATGACAATTATCGGAGACTTATATAGCGAAGCGAAAGACCGCGCGAAAGCACAAGGCTGGATGAGTGCCGTTTGGGGTGTATCCGGTGTTATCGGACCGTTAGTAGGTGGATTTTTAGTTGATTCCCTATCTTGGCGTTATATTTTCTTCTTAAACGTTCCATTCGGAATTATCGCTTGCTTAATGATTGCCATTTACTACAAAGAATCTATTAAGCCAGCTAAACATCATATCGATTATCTTGGTGCAACAGTCTTCTCATTGAGTACGATCGCTCTACTATACGCACTATTAACAGGTAGCAGTAAGCAAAACTGGGGAGACATGACAATTATCGGCCTATTAATCTTTGCCGCTATTTCATTTATTATTTTCTTATTCATCGAGAAAAAATCTCCAGAACCATTAATTCCGCTAGCACTTTTCTCTAACCGTACATTATCTACGATAAATATATTAACTCTTATTGCTGGCGCAATGATTATTAGTATTACAATGTACCTTCCAATTTGGAGCCAAGGTGTATTAGGGAAAAATGCTACAGAAGCTGGACTTATTTTAATGCCAATCCCTGTTATGTGGACATTTGGCGCTATTTTCTCTGGTAACTTAGTAGGCAAATTAAAAACGAAACAAATCATTTTACTTGGAGCTAGCATTTTATCAGTCGCTACGTTCTTATTATTTACACTATCAACAAATTCACCATCGTTCCTTATTTATGTAGCAGTCGGATTATTCGGCTTAGGAATGGGGCTTGTGACACCGATTTACATGGTAACAATTCAAGCAGCCGTACCAGCTCATACACGCGGAACAGCCGTTGGTTTAAACACATTTATTAATACATTCAGTCAAACGTTAGGTGCTGCAATCTTTGGAACAATCTTTAATACGATGATTCATGCACGCGGCATTAAAAACCTTGATCTTGTATCTGGTGGACACGGCGGGACTACAGCAAGTGTAGCCACTGAATCACAATCCGCATTAGCTGCAAGTGTACACGTTATTTATATGAGCACTTTCGTATTAGCAGTATGTACATTAATTATCGGTTGGCTTTTATTAAAGCCAGCTACACAAACAAGTGAGCAACAATAAAAAGGATGACCATTTTGGTCATCCTTTTTATTCTTCATTCTCCACAATATGTTTCAGCATGGATAATTTATTATCCCAAAAACGTTCATAATATGAGAGCCACTGTTGTAATTCTTCTAATGGTTCTGGATGCAAACGATATATCTTCTCTCTTCCGCTTTTTCTTCCACTTACTAAATTCGCTTCCGAAAGAATATGAAGGTGCTTTACAACCGCAGTACGACTCATCGGAAAATGATCCGTTATTTTGGAAATCGGTAACTCTTTGTCACTTAATAACCGTATTACTTCTCGGCGGGTTGGATCAGCAATTGCTTGAAATACATCATATTTCGCTGCTGACGAGGACACTTAGCCTTCGACAACCTTTTTCAGTTTTTCATTTACAATCGCTACCCAACCACCGCTCATTCTATCGCGAATAATAGAGCTCTTCGCATTTGCTTTCGGAAGAATTTCATCAGGATGTTTCCAGCCGCCGTGAATTAACGTAAATTCTGTTTTGTTATCTCCTAAGTCTTTCAAATCAAATGAAACAACCCAGCCATCTGTATCCCATGAGAAAGATAAATGGTTTGGCTCATCAATTTCTAACACTTTACATGGTGATGGCCCAAATGGTGATTGCACATGAAATTCATGTCCTACCTCTAATACAAAATCATTTGGCATAAACCATGACGCAATCCCTTCTGCAGTTGATACTACACTCCATACCTTTTGAATAGACGCGTTAAAAACGATTGTTTGTTTAATATCATTTAATGTATTTTGTTGTTCCATCTTCATTCTCCTTTACTCGGCGTTATAACATAACACCTTTTGGTTATACTTCGATAATATAACACCTTTTAGTTTCATGTCAACGCTAATTCTTTTACTGTTGAGAAATTCTCAACATTTTTTCAACAGGACAAACACCCTCTTAGCATTTCCTCATAATATACTCACAAAGGCAATACAAAATAAAAACTTCTCTCAACATGAAACTCCATCATTCATCTTGAGAGAAGCGCCTTACTTATATCATGCGTACTTCGTCTCTCCTCCTTCCCTCAAGGGACAATACGCGAGATATGACAAATCAGAAGGAATATGCCCACCATTTGAGTAGGTAGTTATTTCTCTTCTCCTCAACATTTCCTCAGGAGCGAAATGACTACCGACTCACTTTTTTCAAACAAAAATAAAAAGGGGATGAAAGCTATGTTCTATTGCATTAACTGCTCTGATATTCATCATGAAAAACATCCGAATGATAAAGTATTCAAAAACGGTTTTTATATTGATCCATTTTTAGGTGATCGTTATCACCTTGGTATGTGTAAAGATGCTCAAAATCATGAAACAGGGGAGCCTCTTTTAACGACAAAAAAATTAGGCACACCCCAATCTATTATGAACGTATTACCGACACATGTTGTCCCAACATAAAACATAAAAAAGAGCTGGGT
>NZ_JBNLYE010000189.1:0-7609 GCF_050172095.1 Bacillus sp. GMs2/2 | reverse complement strand
CCACAAGCTACGTAATTTTACATGTCTGATTCATGATAAAGTACCCATGTCATCCCAATATTTTGTTCATTTATCACAGAAATAACTACTTCTTTCAGAACTATAACATCAAACGTTTAAACATCTGTCTGATCAGGAGTAATCAGATTCCCTTTTACAAGCGTATTGGAAGTCCTTCTCCTCTTCGAGGGATCCACCTGTTTGCAGTTCTTGTTTTACAGTAACTTTTGTTTGTTCTTTACTTTCTTTTCCTCTACTATCTTCCACTGTTAGTTCCACATTATATGTTCCTTTTTCTCCATATACGTGGGTAGGATTCGCTTCTGTACTTGTTGTACCATCACTATAAAATTTATTTTCTTCATTAAAAAGCATTTTTAATTTTTTTATATACTCTTACTGTCGACGTTCAAAAGCTAAACGTACTGCAAGACCTGTCAATACGCTTGCCATAAGCCAACGCTGCACTCGCAGCCACGTTGGACGTGTGCCAAACCATTTCGCAATTTTACTTGCTGTACATACAATTAGAAGGTTAACTATAAAGCTAACAGTGATTTGCGTAAGGCCCAAAACTGCACCTTGAAAAAGCAACGATCCCTTCTCTGGATCTTCAAATTGAGGTAAAAGTGATACATACAAAATAGCAATCTTTGGATTCAGAAGATTAGTCATGAGTCCCATTAAAAATAATTTCCGTGGTGGTTCATTAGAAATCGTACGAGGTTCCATAATAGATATAGCACCCGGTTTAATCGAATTCCAAGCTAGCCAGAGTAAGTAAGCAGCACCTGCCCACTTTACTGCCTCATATACAGCGGGAACCGCAAGGAATAGAACTGTAAGTCCAAACATAGTTGCGATTATATAGATTACAAATCCGAGCATGATGCCCAATAAAGAAATAAATCCCGCCATACGTCCCTGCGTAATGGAACGGGAAATGAGATAAATCATATTAGGCCCAGGTGAACAAACCATGCTAAGCGAAACAATTGCAAAAGCTATCAAGGTACTCAAGCTGACCATAAACCTTCCCCCTTTATGTTACATAAAATTTCCTATTATACATTTTATCATGATTGGGGAGAGAAAAAATTAATATAAACCGATGCAGCTAAGTAATATTATCGGATCGAATGTAGTGTAATCACATATTTCTCATTCTCTTAAGTAAGGACTAAAAATAACCTATCCATAGAGCTACTAAAACCACTACGAATAAAGCAAAGCAACATGTAATATTTCGAATCCACTTTTGTATATCACCAAAATACCTTTCTATAAATATAGCATTGATAGTAAGCATAAGAAATAAAACAATGTAAGTAAAAGCACCCAATTTATCGTTAAACTTCTCATTTGGAAATGTACTTACATGAAGGAATAGAAAAACAAACGTTACTATGAATAGCTCAAATAGCCTTTTTTTATTCACCCCACCACCACCTTACAGTAATTCCCTTTCATTCCATTTTATCAGAACATACTGTGTAGCAGCACATGAATATTATATTCATGTTAAAAAGGCCAACAATCCAAGATTGTTAGCCTCTACTTCCCATATTCGTACCTTTTATCACTTTACTTCCTAACAACTGGAATCCACATTTCACCAAACACTAAGCCGTTTCTTTTCCCCATCTCAACCGTCGTATTTGGTCCACCAACATAAGCAAACTCATTTGCATCTGGTAAAGCTTGACCGAAGGCGATGCCAGTCAACTTATTACTTAACTCTTCAGCTGTTTTGTCTTCCCCTTTTACTACTAAGTATTCTCCCCTCGGAAACTGAATCACTCTAGATTCTTCTTCTATTTGTGCTTCTGTCATGACACCCGCATAATACATCATTTTGTTATTCACCGCTTCGCTCACGGAAAAAATGTATTCATTTGTAGCTAAAGCTTTTAAAGTGTCCAGCCTTCCATCTTCTTTAACAGCCGACCAAAAGTCTTCCTTTTCTTTATTTATTCCAGCAAAGTTTGTGTATTCACTCTTAATTTCAGTTCCAATACCTAACACAATAAAGCTATCTTTTTCTTCTATAGTATAATTTTTCATATTCAAAACCTGCCTCTTTTTTTATTAATCAAACGATTTATCTTTTCATCTGATACGTTTATAATACCTTTAAACCATGTCAAAAAATGATACTGTTTAGGAGACCAAAATGAAAAAAGTTGAACGGATTAATACAATTATGCGGTATATCAACAACCGCTCTCACTTTACAATTTCTGAAATTATACAAGAATTTAACATCTCACGGTCGACAGCTATTAGAGACATTAGAGAAATTGAAGCTATGGGAATGCCACTGGTCGCTGAAGTTGGGAGAACGGGTGGATATTTTGTTATGCATAATTCTATCCTGCCCGTTGTTCGCTTTACTGATAATGAAGTGAAAGCTCTTTTTATTGCCTTTATGGCTACGAGGAATCAACAACTTCCCTACCTAAAGAGTCGTCAATCTTTAGCCGAAAAACTACTAGGACTCATCTCAGAAACCCAGCAAGATGATCTCGTTCTTTTAAATCAACTCTTGCTTTTCCAAGGGACTAACCCTCATAATCCCGATCTACTTGAGCTTTCTGATCTCCCCCATCCTATGTTAGAAAAACTCATTCAAATCCTTCTTTTGGATAACCATTTATTGATTACTATGAAAGAAGATGAAGAAATCAAGACTTATCCAATTTATCTATTGCACCTTTATCAAGAAAAAAGCCATTGGATCATTGAAGGGTTTGACTTAAAAAAAGAAAAGAAGATGATGTTTCCTGTCGATGATCTCATTAATATCGAACCATACACGACGAACAAAAGGCTAAATAAGAAAAAGATTTTAGAAAAACTAAGTAAGAAGGACGAAATAATCAACTTGGTACTTGAACTTGGACCAAAAGCAATTGCCCAGTTCAAAAAATACCATCCTTTAAAAATTTCAATATCTTATACTAATCCTTACCAATCTACAGCCATTTTAAAAACTTTTATCAATGTTAACAATCCCGATGAAGTGACGGAAATAATAAATTGGCTGCTTTTTCTAGGGAAGGATATTAAAATCAAAGAAATACCCGATGAAGTATTAGCAGATTTACAAAAACGAGTGTGCTTATACATTCCATAAGCAGTGAGCCTCAAATATTAAGCTTTATCACTGGATAATTATCCTATTTTTAAATACCATTTCATTTACTACAATGAGAGCATGATAAATAATAAAAGCACGGAAAATCTCCCGTGCTTTTCTAAATATATATTATTCCTGAAGGTTTCGTTTATCACGTTTCTTACCCTAACTGACGTTTAAATGCTTTACTGGCGAAAAAGTAAGAGATGACCATTATACCTACGCACCAAGCGAGCGCAATCCAAATATCGTTTCCAACAGTTCCTTCATATAAAAGAGCACGAATCGCATTCACGATTGAAGTTACAGGCTGATTCTCTGCAAACACACGAACAATTTTTGGCATCGTTTCGGTAGGCACAAAGGCCGAACTAATAAATGGAAGAAAAACTAGCGGGTACGAGTAAGCAGTCGCCCCTTCCATAGACCTCGCTTTCAATCCTGGAATGATAGCTAGCCATGTTAGCGCCAGCGTAAACATCCCAAGTATCCCAGCTACCGCGAGCCAATCTAGAATATTAGCACTGGAACGGAAACCCATTAAGAGTGCAACAAGAATAACCACCACGATAGTAAGTACATTAGCAACCAGAGAGGTTAGAACGTGAGCCCACAATATCGATGAGCGCTTAATAGGCATCGTAATGAAACGTGCCATCAGCCCACTCTTTACATCCGTAAAGAGTCGCACGGAAGTGTAAGCTACACCGGATGCGATAGCCATTAGCAAAATTCCCGGCAATAAATAATTAACGTAGTTTTCCGTTCCAGTTTTTATTGCGCCGCCAAACACGTAGACAAATAATAGCATCATCATAATCGGTGTAATCGCTACTGTAATAATTGTATCCGGACTGCGCATAATGTTACGCATTAAACGACCTAGTAATACACCTGTTTTACTTTTCATTTACATCTCCTCCTTTTTGCCAATGATCGCAAGGAATATTTCTTCCAATGTCGGTTGCTTCTCGATATACTCCACTTTTGCTGGCGGGAACATCTCTTTTAGTTCAGCAAGAGTACCTGTCGTAATAATTTTTCCGCCATGCAAAATAGCGATACGGTCTGCCAGTTGTTCTGCTTCCTCCAAGTACTGAGTCGTAAGCAAAATAGTTGTACCGCTACCAGCAAGTTCCTTGACTGTATCCCACACTTCGATTCGCGCTTCAGGATCAAGTCCAGTCGTTGGTTCGTCAAGAAAAATAACTGCTGGCGCCCCAATCAAACTCATCGCGATATCAAGCCGGCGCTTCATCCCGCCTGAATACTGATCTGCCCTTTGGTTTGCCGCATCAGTCAGGCTAAATCTTGCAAGTAGATTGTCAGCAACTTGAGCGGGATTGGAAACACCACGTAATTTGGCGATCATTATCAAGTTTTCCCTCCCAGTCAGCATACCGTCTAAAGCTGCGAACTGCCCTGTCAAACTGATACTTTGACGAACATGATCTGATTGACTCTGTACATCAAATCCACAAATACTTACTTCACCGCTATCTTGCTTCATTAGTGTCGAAAGGATGTTGACCGTTGTCGTCTTTCCCGCTCCATTTGAGCCTAGCAGCGCGAAAATTTCTCCACGCTGCACCTCAAAATCTACCCCTTTTAAAACTTCCTTGTCTTTAAAGGATTTTTTCAAGCCTTTTACAGAAATCGCTGCATGACTCATACTTTTTTCCTCCCTATAAAAATGTTTTGCGAAGACTATTTATTTATCTCTATCTATTTAGTATCACTGATATTCTGTATTACTTAGTACCGAGTTAAAAATATAACTGAATAGCTATGATGGCAATTCATATGTGTAACCAGCTAATCAGTCGGTACTACTTATTCCATTTATTTTTTTCTCAATTTCTTCATAATACTTTCATTCAAATCTTCACGATACTTGGAGACGTAAGTTTTAGCATTTGCCACTAGTTCGTCAGCAAAGGAAGCCACGTCATCCCCAGTAATGTCAAGCACTTGTCTTCCTTCTGCTGCACCAGCTTCAAACAAATCGATTAATTCATACTGTATGTGTAACATATCCATCCCGTTACCCGCTGAGAAATTCCACATGTAGTTTTGAATTTTCTTAAATACAAATTGGTAGTCCTCTGGCAGAGCCTCAACTCGTGCCATCATCATTTTGTACTCTTTTTTATCACCAATTAACTTTTTGAACATTTCTAACATCTTATTTTCCTCCTTTTTTATAAAACCGAACAAGAAATTCCCAAAGTATCGGCCGGAACGTTTTATCTTATGAACCTATTTTGACTTCAAGACGTTAATTTTTGACGATACAAAATCCCATTTTTTCCAAAACAATTCAAGCTCCTGGCGACCTTCTTCATTTAATGAATAAAACTTACGAGGCGGCCCCATATCTGATGGTTTCTTTTCAATATTCACAAGCTTTTTCTTCTCTAATCGTACGAGGATAGTATACACCGTACCTTCCACAACTTCGGTAAACCCAAGGTCATTCAGGTGGCGGGTAATCTCATAGCCATACGTTTCACGGCGACTAATGATTTCCAGTACACACCCTTCCAGTGAACCTTTCAACATTTCAGTTAAATTTTCCATATCCTGGTCCTCCTTTACCCCCTATTCTGTCTGACTTATATTCAGTATTACAGAGTACTAAGGCGAATTTTTTACTGAGTAGTTTTTTTGAATTCATACTATTTAGTATCACTTATTACATCCACATTGTATGACTAAGTAGCGATAGATGTCAACTGATTTTCAAATTTTTTCTAAAATCCGCTATTACCTATTGTCTACTGAAAATATTTTGAGAAACAACACTACTCAGTATTGCTTATTACAAGTACATTGTATGACTAAGTAGAGATGGATGTCAACTCGATTTTTATATTTTTCTAAAATCAACTATTACCTATTCGATACAGCCTATTTTCTTTTTTTATTTTGCCCCATACCTATCCCACTAAGAAAAGAAAATACCCCAAAACAAAAATTCTACATTTTTATTTTGGGGCGCTATACTATACCAAAGTTAATGAATATGGCTAGCTCTTCTTATTAATAAGACAGATCATTTTTTGTTACGATAACATCATAGCCATGTCTTCTGCTGCATTTGTAATTAGTTTTAAACCAAATGTTTCTTGTAATACATCAAGCACGCCAGGTGAAATAAATTCAGGGGCCTTTGGACCGATGCGAATATCTTGAATCCCAAGACTAAATAGCCCTAGTAAAATGGCAACCGCTTTTTGTTCAAACCATGATAGTACAATACTTACTGGCAATTCATTCACTTCACATTGAAAAGCATCAGCTAAAGCAGCCGCTATTTTCACTGTAGAAATTGAATTATTACACTGTCCTAAATCAATGTAACGCGGAATTTCCGTACCAGGTACAACACCGTAATCCACATCATTAAAGCGGAATTTCCCGCAAGAAGTTGTTAAAATAACCGTTTCTGGCGGAAGTGACGTTGCTAATTCACGATAATATTCTCCGCCTTTTCCCGGTGCATCACAACCGGCGATAACAAAGAAACGCTTTATCTTCCCCTCTTTTACTGCATCAATAATTTCTGGAGCTAATGATAATACTGTATTATGATGAAACCCTGTCACTAACTGTTCATCCGACTCCATATGTACTTCTGGAAGTTCTAGTGCTTTTTGAATCAATGATGTAAAATCATCATTTTCAATTTTTTGTACACCTTCTAAACCTGCAATTTCATATGAAAAGAATCGATCAGAGTACGAGCCTTTAATTGGCATAACACAGTTCGTTGTAGCTAATATGGCACCAGTAAATTTTTCAAAAAGGCGTCTTTGATCATACCATGCCTTACCGATGTTTCCTTTTAAATGTTTATATTTTTTCAGCTGCGGATATCCGTGTGCTGGTAGCATTTCAGAATGCGTATAAATATTAATGTCTTTTCCTTCTGTTTGCTTTAATAGTTCTTCTAATGCAAATAAATTATGGCCCGTAACTACAATTGCTTTACCTTCTACACGATTTTGTGTAATTTGTACAGGCTCTGGCACACCAAAATGATTCGTATGTGCCTCATCCAATAACTCCATCACCCGTAAAGCTGATTTCCCAACTTTCATAGCCATATCAATATGCTCTTGTTCGTTAAAGTTAGAATTTGTTAATGTCATATATAAAGCTTCTTGTGTTGTAGCATCTACAAATGCATCCGTATACCCTAGCTGCGCAGCATGTGTGCGATAAGCTGCAATTCCTTTTAGCCCAAACACAATCGTATCTTGTAAACTCGCAATCGTTTCATTCTTGCCACAAACACCCATTACTTTACATCCGCCTGTTGGCGTTTGTTCACATTGATAACAAAACATATCATCCCACCCTCTCCCAATCATTCATTACACCTTAAGCATAATACCCATTGAAAAAAAGTGATGTGATATCAATCACAATAATATATAAAGATTTGTGACAGTTCATATTGTTGAC
>NZ_JBNLYE010000188.1:0-7620 GCF_050172095.1 Bacillus sp. GMs2/2 | reverse complement strand
AATTGAAAAAATGATGAAGTATTTTTTCGATGATTTAGATAATGAAATTAAGCTTGTAACATCTCATCGTCAAGTCATTGATGATAAAGGGAAAGAGCTACGACATATTTATTCGACTGTCCGTTTATTTGAAGAGGATACCATTATAGCGGGAACAGAATTAGGAAATAAGGTAATTGTGGATCAAAAAAATTATATTGGAGAACCGACAACAGTTTTATTTCGTAAAAATGATTTACAAGAACCATATGGGATTTTTGATAAGAGGCGGTATTTATGTAACGTAGATATAGCTTCATGGTTATCTTTATTAAGTAAAGGAAAAGCAGTATATATAGCAGAGACACTTAGTTACTTTCGATTACATCCAGATCAACAGTTAAATGAATCTAATAAAATGATGGATGGGTTAGAAGATTTTTCACACAGTATTATAGCAGGCGAAAAATATGGTTTCTTATCCACTGAAAAAGAGTTAGACAAAGCAATAACTAATTTTCTAGATTATGCAAGAAGGATAGTTCCATCATCGATATTATATACATTAGACTATTACCAAAAAATTAGAGCGAAGAAAATAAACATAGAAAAGAAAAAACAACATATAAATAATAATTCTTCTTTACCGAAAGTAAGTATACTTATTCCCGCATACAATAGACCTTATTACTTGGAATTAGCACTCAACAGCGCTTTGAATCAAACATATGAAAATATTGAAATTATTATTTCTGACGACAGTACAAATGATGAAGTCAATGCTATGATTCAACCGTACTTACGTGAATATGAGTGTATTACATATGTTAAAAATGAAACGCCGTTAGTTGCTGAAAACTTTAATAAGTGTGTAGAACTTGCGAATGGGGACTATATAAACTTTTTATTAGATGATGATTTATTTCATCATGAAAAGATCGAGAGAATGATGAAATACTTTTTGACGTTAGAAAATATTTCATTTGTGACGTCATATCGTGAACTGATTGATGAGAATGGAGAGATATTACCACCTTCAACATTAAATATGAAAATCGCGAAAGAAACTACACTTTTTGAAGGAAAAGAATTAGGGAATTATATGTTAAAAAACTTGAAAAATGTAGTTGGTGAGCCAACAACTGTTTTGTTTAATCGGAATTTGTTTGACGGGAAGTTTGGATATTTTAAAGGAAAGGCTTATTCTGCTATTAATGACATTGCAACTTGGCTAGATATGATGAGGAAAGGAAAAGTAGTTTATATACAAGAACCTCTTAGTTATTTTAGACAACATAGTGGACAAAATCAAAAACAAATGCATTTTATTTTAATGACAATTGAAGAGTGGATTGAATTAATTATAGATGCATATAATAGTGGATTTTTAAGCTCCGAAAGTGAGTATAAAGAGAGTTTATCTTATTGTTTAGAAAATGCGGGATTTATAGTTAAGGATGCAGTAAGAAATGGCGAACTAGATCAAATTTATAATGAAAAGATAAAAAAAGGGTTAAACAAGTTAGTTGCTCATATGTTCGAGAAAGAATCTTGTTATTGTCAATATTGCAATCAACAATTTGAAAAATTTTCACCTTGGCCAGCACATTATGATTTTCCGAAATATAAATTTGAGATGTGGAATAAAGATACAGGGATATGTCCAGTTTGTAATTCGATGGATCGTGAAAGATTGTATCGTGCGTACATTGAAACGGAAACGGACTTGTTAAATAGAAACTATACTATGCTTCATATTGCACCTGAAGCGAAGTTAAGAGATTGGTTTAACGAGTATAAAAATATTACGTATGTATGTGGTGACTTAGAACCAAAGGATCCATTAATGAAGGAAATTGATGTTACAAGGATTACATATGATAGTAATACTTTTGATGTAATATTATGTAGTCATGTGTTAGAACACGTTCCTGATGATGACAAAGCAATGCGAGAGTTATATAGAGTGTTAAAGCCAAATGGATGGGGAATTATTCAAGTACCAATCGTAATGAATGTAGATTTTATTGTAGAGAATGAATTAATTGTAACACCACAATTGAGGAAATTAGCTTTTGGTCAAGAAGATCATGTGAGAATTTATAATCAATCGGGATTTATTCAACGATTAATGAATGTAGGATTTAAGGTGGAATTATATAACATAGCGGAAAAACAAGGAATGAAAAGTGCTAGGAAATTTGGATTATCTGAAACAGATATGCTCTATATTGTCCGAAAATGATAGGAAGGAATAGATAGATATGGAGAGTATTCCTTTTTTACGTGCTTCAACTGTACCTGTAAGTGAGTATTTGGATGAATTGAAGGAAATTGATACATCTCACATATATACGAATTATGGACCTATAAATCAACGTTTTGAGGAAACAATTATGTCGTCATTTTTTCAAAACAGGGGAGCTGTTACAACAGTAGCAAACGCAACGTTAGGGTTAATGGCGGCTATTCAACTAAAGAAAAGAAGAAAGGGAAAGTATGCTCTCATGCCTAGCTTTACATTCCCTGCGACTGCCTTAGCCGCTATTTGGTGTGGATTGGAACCTTACTTTATTGATATTTCAATAGATGATTGGTATATGGATAAAACCGTACTTTTGCATAAGATAGAAGAATTAAAAGAAGAGGTTGCGATTGTTGTCCCGTACGCCACTTTTGGATCATGGATGAACTTAGAAGAATATGAAGAATTAGAGAAGAAGGGGATTCCGGTTGTCGTAGATGCGGCGCCGGGATTTGGTTTAATGAATGGAGGAATGCATTACGGTCAAGATTTTAGTGGAATGATCGTATATAGCTTTCATGCAACAAAGCCTTTCGGAATTGGTGAAGGAGGGCTCATATATAGTAAAAACGAAGAAGATATACAACGTATTAAAAGAATGGGGAATTTCGGATTTGATAGAAATCGTGAATGCACGATGATGGGGTTTAATTGTAAAATGTCTGAATACGCAGCAGCTATTGGGATTGCGACTATAAAAAAGTGGGATCAAAAATTAAAAGAACGCACTCGTATTGCTGAATGGTATAAACAGTTGTTACAAAATACTGGGTTAATGAAAAAAGGGTGGAAAGTCCAAAAGACAGAAGCAGTTATTCACCAATTTATGCCTATCATTTGTCCAGAAGAAGTTCGCAACATACAAGTAATAGAAGAACTGAAAAAACAGAAAATAGAAGCTAGATTATACTTTTCACCATCTTGCCACCAACAAGTTCTTTTTAAAAACTATAAGTCTACAGATTTAACAAAGACGAATAAAATAGCAAAACGAATCGTAAGTTTACCTTTATGGGAAGGAATGACGAAAGAACTAGTAGAGCAAATTGTAATCTGTTTAGAGCAGAAGGTGGTGTCGGTAGATGAATAGTTTTTATAGTCAAGAAGAACTAAAGGAAATTGGATTTTTATCTGTTGGGAAAAATGTATTGGTTAGTAAAAAAGCAAGTATATATAATCCGAGTGCTATATCAGTTGGCAATCATGTAAGAATTGATGATTTTTGCATTTTAAGTGGTAAAATCACAATTGGAAGTTATTCGCACATATCAGCGTATACAGCTTTATATGGAGGGGAAGTTGGGATTGAAATGCATGATTTTGCAAACATCTCAGCTAAAACAATCGTATATGCAGTACTTGATGATTTCAGTGGAAATACATTAATGGGGCCAACCGTCCCGAATCAATATAGGAATGTGAAAGCAGAAAAAGTTATTTTAAAAAAACATGTGATTATTGGTGCCAATTCTATTATTTTTCCAAATGTAATTGTAGGAGAAGGTACGGCAGTCGGCGCGATGAGTATGGTAAAAGAGAGTTTAGATGATTGGTATATTTACGCTGGAGTTCCCGTAAGGAAAGTAAAACCTCGTCAAAAAAAGATGCTAGAGTTAGAAATTAATTTTTTAAAAAGCATTTATTCTTAACAAAAAAGAATGAATGCTTTTTATTTTTATCCTGCTATTTGCCGATAAAGACTCGACTGGTGAGGGTTAATTAAAGTTTCACTTTATGATAGAGCGGAGTGTATCTTAACTTATTATGTTTTAAATTTTGCTGACCAAGGCAATACTGAGCCATAGTGAATGTAAAGTTGGAGGGCGAGCGTATATGTTTGATGAGGATGGGATTGTTTTAATTATGGAACCAGCTGATGAAAGAAACTTGAGGAGATTTATTTTTTCAGTGCCAAAGTCAGTGTATGAAAAGAAGGGGCTTACATTACACTATGGAACAGCTATAGGACAAGGGTATATGGATATAATTGAAGATATTATAAGCGTACATATAGAAAAAGATGTTGTAACGATAATAGGGCATGTAAGAGGGTAAATAGCTATTTGAAAAAGGTTATAAACAATTTAGCTAGAAGTTATGTATAGAGAAAATTACAGACAATTATAAGGACGAAGGGGGTCTAAAATGAAAATAAAATCAATTGTATTAGTATTTATAGTTTCAATTGGTTTAATGGGATGTTCAATAGTGGAGGAAGGAAAGAACTCCATAGATTATGCTCAAAAGGCGACAGACTATGTAAATGAAATAAGTGCATTTGCAAATGATGCACCAGCATTAGCAGAAAAGGCCGTTAATGATAGCGAGGCTCGAAAAGAATTAGAAACGAAGCTTAGTGAAATTAAACAAGATATACCTGCATTCAATGAATTAACGCCACCTGATGTAGCAAAGGATCTTCATCAACAAATCGTCGGATATAACGAAAAGTTAAATACGTTAATTGATACGGCGAAGACAAAGATAGAAGAAGGCAAAGTGGATGTAGAGCAATTTAAAAACTCTGAGCTTATGCAGACGGTAGATCAAGTTCGAGATTTGAAAGATAAAGTGCAAAATTTAGGTCAATAGTAAAAAGCTCCGTTTGTGATAAACGGAGCTTTTTACTATTGGATACAATAAACGATTACACCAACGATAATAATCATGTTGCCGATGAGTTTACGTTTCGTTATTTTTTCTCCTAGGAAATACCAACCAAAAATTAATATGATGATATAACTTAAGGATTCTAATGCTGATGCTTGTTTTAATGCCATGCCCTTCATGGCGATAACATTTAATCCGGCGTTAATTACAAATAAAGAGTAGCCGATAATAACATAAGGGTTCACATATTCTTTTATTCTAGAATCGTATTGTTGCAAAGTAGCTTTTTTTAATAATATTTGTGAGTAATTAGCTAAAATTATCCCGAAAATAAATAATAACATATAACTATTCATCTTTTGTCACCACCACAATCCCGACGATAATAATAGCTGCACCAAGTAAATGATTCCACTGAATAGTATCTCCAAATAGAAATACTGACCAAAGCATTGACCACAGTATAATAATTCCGCGATGTGAATATGCTTTTGAAATTTCGAAATGTTTAATTACTTGTTGCCATAAAATTGCATATCCGAATAAAAGTATAACTAGTCCGAAATAAGCAACAAAAAATGAGATGGAAGCAATGGGGAATTTAGCTGCCCATTTCATGTAAACCATAATGATAGAATATATCAAAAAAGCTACATGTAAAAATACGTAATTTTTAATAGTTGGTTTCATTTATTCACTCTCTTTTGCATATAAATATATATTTATACCTAATTTTTCTAATGATATATATTGGAACGTATTTTGTTTAACCTTTCACATTCCAAATTATATAGTATCATGGCTTTTATTGTAAAACAATAGAAGCTATCTATGAATTCATTTTTTCCAAGGTTCTACAATATGTATCGTTTTATTTGTTGCATCCAACTCTACTTGAACACCGATAGGTATGGTAATCATGGGATGTGTATGACAACAATCGAAGTCAGCTAGAAAAGGAATTCTTTGATTTTGAAGTACTTCTAATAGTATTTCAAAAGGTTTTCGGTTGGTACCACAATCATCAAATTGCTCGTGTTTTCCAAGAATGATACCTGAAATTTTATCGAATACACCGTTAATTTTAAGTAATGAAAAGCTTCTTTCAATAGTAGCTGCATCTTTTGAACTGTCCTCAATAAAGAGAATGTCGCCTTCTTGAATATGTGGCATATAGGGGCTACCCAAAATTCCTTGTATCGTGTTTAAATTCCCGCCAATAATACGCCCAGTAGCTTTTCCATCAATTACTGAAATCCAATCGTTTGGTCGAAGTTCTTTCTCCTTCGTCTTTTCTTCCCAATTAATAAATTCATCTGACCAAAATAATGGTTGTTTTATATGATAAGGAAGAGAATGATCATGTAGTAAAGTTTCAGCAAAATATTTGTATGTGCAATCAACAAAAGGTTCAAATTCGCCAAAGGAAGGGACGAGAGCTGGTCCATAAAATGTAGGGATTCCTGTTTTGGCGTAAATTCCTAGTAATAAAGCAGTTGCATCTGAATACCCAATCATTATTTTAGGGTTCTTTAGAAAAGCATCATAATCAATATAAGGTAATATTGAATTTGAATTCATCCCACCAATTGTTGACATAATACAAGAAACATTAGGATTTCTTATCAAGACATTTAGTTCCTCAGCACGCTCTTGTATACTACCAGAACGATAAAAATCATATCGACCTGTTAATGAACCTTCTAATATATGAAACCCTTTCTGTTGTAAGTAAGATTTTGCTCGTTCAAATCTTTTTGGAGAAGTGTAGGTTACTGGTGAAGAAGGGGAGTAGATCCCAACTGTGTCTCCGTATTTTAATGATTTTGGAAGTAGCATTTGTCTGAATCCCTTCTATTAAATAGTTTATCTCGCTATTTGACGGGTAGCCCGATTGGTGGGGCTGATTAAAGTTTCGCTTTATTTACGAGATTTTATTATTGAATATTCTTACGTTTCAATATTGTAAGTTTAACATAAATAAATTAAAATAATCATTGCTGTATATGAATAAATATACCTTTTACCTTGACTATATAAAGGAATTGTTGTTAAGGTTAAATGTGAGTGTATAAAAGGTTTGCTAAAGGAGTTTTGAAATGAATCGGTTAAAATGGGGAAGGATGACAGTCCTATTAGTTATTATTTTAGGGATATGTTGGTTCTTATTCCAAGGAAATCAAAAGAGCATAGCGAATGTAGAGGGACAACCTTTGCAAGTGGCAGAACTACCTAAAGCAGGATTTACTGAAAAAGTAGTCCCGCCAAAGTACATCCCACCAGAAATTAACGCAAAAGCAGCTATGATTATCGATGCGAGTGATGGAGATATTATTTATCAATATAATGAAAATGAAGCTTTTGCACCGGCTAGTATGTCTAAGATGATGACAGCGTATCTCTTACTAGAGAGTATACATAACGGGAAAGTTCGCTGGGAAGATCCAGTAAAAATGAGTGCGAAGGCGGCACAAACAGAAGGAGCGAGAATCCCAGTACAAGTTAATGACACATTAACTGTTAAAGATTTATATCATGCATTAATGATTGAGTCAGCTAATAATTCGGCTGTGGCTTTAGCAGAACATATGGCAAAATCGGAGAAAGATTTCGTTCAGCTTATGGATGCAAAAGCGAAACAGTTAAAAATGTCGGAACATGCTAAATTTGCAAATGCTTCTGGATTACAAGAGCCAGATGGAAGTGAAACAAAAATGACGGCTGGT
>NZ_JBNLYE010000187.1:0-7637 GCF_050172095.1 Bacillus sp. GMs2/2 | reverse complement strand
ATGTTATTGTTTTTATTTTTCTGAAAAATAAAAATACTTTTCGGTTTTATAGTATGCAAGATATATTTACAAGATAAAAAAGTGATAGTAGGGGGCCGCGCTCTATGTTTATCAAGATAAAAGGACTAGTGAACCTAAAACAATAAACAAGAGCAAAATGCACAGAATTCTCATTCTGCGGTTAGTTACTTTTCTTGGCTTGATGGTGATGTTACGTGAACCCTAAAAATGAATATTGCGTTTCAACTCTTTCTTCATGCAAATAAGTAGAACGTATGGAGGAGTATGTATGTGTTGTTAATGGGAGGAAAGAGTGTATTGCGTAACGAATATAACGTAAGTTTACCGCATGGAAAAGCTAAATGTAGTATATAAGTGAAATGGAATGAGGGGATTTATTTTTTTGTATGAAAAAAATTTTCTTTGTATAACTTGATAAATGAAAAAATATTTTATATACTAATTCATGTAAACGGTTTACTAAATCGTATTTTGCTAGAAATGAAGGGAAGATTCGCATGGAAACAAGGGGGAGAGTAATCGGGATTGATATCGGTACCACAAGTACAAAAACGGTTGTGTTCACAGAAAAAGGAAAAGTCATTGCATCACATGCAATCGATTACCCAATTATTCAACCGAATGTAGGATGGGCTGAGCAAGATCCTGATGTAATATGTGCCGCTGTATACAAAAGTGTAAGCGTTGCCATTGAAAAAGGTAATGTATTACCAGAAGATATTTCTTCAATCGGTGTTAGTACAGCTATGCACGCATTAATTGCAGTAGATGAAAATGGTGCGCCATTAACGCGTTCTATCATTTGGGCAGATAATCGAAGTACGAAGCAATCAGAAAAATTATTACAACAAATGAATGGGCATGAAATTTATAGACGTACAGGTACACCGATTCATCCGATGTCACCACTTTCTAAATTGTTATGGATGAAAGAAGAGGAACCAGAGTTATATACAAGTGCCTATAAATTCATTTCCATTAAAGAGTATGTGATTTACCAATTATTTTCACGCTACGTAGTTGATTATTCGATTGCTTCTGCTACAGGGTTATTTAATTTAGAAACATTAAACTGGGATGAAGATGTTTTAACTATGTTACATATGTCACCAGAACAATTATCAACCCCAGTACCAACTACATATATTTTATCGGGTATGAAACGAGAAATAGCACAAAAGATGGGTATTCGTGAAGATACTCCAGTTGTTATTGGTGCAAGTGATGGTGTTCTTGCGAATGTAGGCGTTGGGGCAATATCGCCTGGCTCAGCTGCGATTACGATTGGAACGAGTGGTGCAGTTCGAACAATCTCATCAAATATAAATACAGATGAGAAAGGGAGAACGTTTTGTTACGCATTAACAGATGAGCACTGGGTAATCGGTGGTCCAACGAATAACGGCGGAATATTACTGAGATGGTTACGTGATGAATTTGGTAGTCCAGAGCAAGAAGTAGCAAGAAAGCTCGGCATTGATCCTTATGATTTATTAATTAAATATGCAGAAAGCGTACCAGCTGGAGCGGATGGGCTATTGTTCTTACCTTTCTTATCTGGAGAACGCGCACCTTACTGGAATGCAAATGCTCGTGGTACATTCTTTGGAATCAATCTTCAGCATAAGCGAGAACATTTTATACGTGCAGTGATGGAAGGTGTTTGTATGAGTGTATATTCAGTAGCACTCGCAATCAGGGATTGTACAGGGCCACTTACTGAAATACGAGTTTCAGGAGGGTTTGCAAAATCTGCATTTTGGAGACAAATGTTGTCCGATATGATGGGAAAAGAATTGCTTGTACCTGAAAGTCATGAAGCATCTGCGCTTGGGGCAGCGGCAGTTGCTTTGTATGCTGTAGGAAAAATTGATTCTCTTGAAGAGGTAAAGGATTGGATTGATATTGTCCATCATCATGTACCGAATAAAGAAAATACGGCTATATATTTAGAAATGTTTTATATGTATGAACGACTTTACAATCGCTTGAAAGAAGAATTTGATTGTATAGCTGCTTTCCAACGTAAACAATAGGGGGATTGGGAGAAATGGTAGTTGGGATTGTACTAGCGGCAGTTGTCATACTACTTTTACTTATTACGGTAGTAAAATGGCATCCATTTGTCGCATTAATTTTAACAGCAATTGGTGTAGGATTAGCAATGGGAATGCCTTTAATTGGAACTTCACCAAAAGATCCAGGGATTATTGATTCTATTAAACTAGGGCTTGGTAATACGTTAGGATTTTTAGCAATAGTTTTAGCACTAGGAACGATGCTTGGAAAAATGATGGCCGAATCTGGTGGTGCTGAACGTATCGCTAACACATTAATTAATCGTTTTGGGAAGAAACGAGTTCACTGGGCGATGATGTTCGTTGCATTTTTAGTAGGGATTCCGGTATTTTTCCAAGTTGGATTTGTACTATTAATTCCGTTAGTATTTACAATTGCATTAGAAACAGGGGTATCACTTATTACAATCGGTATCCCGCTAGTAGCAGGACTATCCGTTGTGCACGGACTAGTGCCACCGCATCCAGCGGCAATGGCGGCAGTTGGTATTTTTAAAGCAGATGTAGGGAAGACAATTTTATATGCATTAATTGTCGGACTTCCAACTGCAATTATTTCAGGTCCACTTTACGGGAAATGGATTGGTGCTCGTATACATAAGGAAGTACCATTAGATATAGCGGAGCAATTTATTGAAAAAGATAATAAAAAAGAGCTTCCAAGCTTTGGGAATACATTGTTTACAATTTTACTTCCAGTATTTCTTATGCTTGGTGCATCAATAGCGGAAGTTGCATTAAATAAAACAAGTCAACTAGCACAAGTATTACACTTTATTGGAGATCCGATTGTCGCTTTATTAATTGCAACCATTTACTCTTTCTTTAGTCTTGGATATGCAAAAGGTTTCTCAAAAGATAAAGTGTTACAATTTACAAATGATTGCCTTGGACCTATTGCAAACATATTATTAGTTATTGGTGCAGGCGGCGCATTTAATAAAGTACTATTAGATTCTGGAATTGGAACGACAATTGCAGATATGGCGAAAGAATCACATATTTCACCGATATTATTAGGGTGGGGAATTGCGGCACTTATTCGAATTGCAACTGGATCGGCAACTGTTTCTATGATGACAGCAGCTGGTATTGTTGCGCCGATTGCAGCAAGCACACCAGGTGTAAATGTTGAATTATTAGCACTTGCAACTGGTGCAGGGTCATTAATTTTATCACACGTGAATGATTCAGGATTTTGGATGATTAAAGAGTATTTCGGAATGACTGTGAAAGAAACATTATTAACATGGACTGCAATGGAGACTATATTATCTGTAGTAGCACTTGGGCTAATTTCGATATTAAATATATTTGTATAGAATAGGAGATTGATTAATATGAAACTAGGTTTAATTGGATTAGGAAAAATGGGATTCCCATTAGCTGAACACTTATATGAAGACAAGCATGAAGTAGTAGTATACGATGTAAATAAAGAGCTTGTTGAAAAGGCAGGAAAACTAGGAATTACTGCACGTCATACATTAAAAGAAATGATCGCTGAACTAGAAGCTCCTCGTACAATTTGGGTAATGGTGCCTGCAGGAGAAGTTGTAGAGTCAGTACTAAAAGATGTTTATCCGTTATTAGATGAAGGTGATATCGTTATTGAAGGCGGAAATTCATTCTATAAAGATACGTTACGCCGTGCTGAAGAAGCAAAAAGCTTCGGATTACATTATGTAGATATCGGTACATCAGGCGGTGTAGAAGGAGCTAGATACGGTGCTTGCTTAATGGTTGGTGGAGAAAAAGAAATTTACGACCAATTAGAACCTTTATTTAAAGATTTAGCAGTAGAAAATGGCTATTCTTATGCTGGCCGTGTTGGTAGTGGTCATTTCTTAAAAATGGTTCATAACGGTATTGAGTACGGCATGATGCAAGCAATCGCTGAAGGATTTGAAGTACTAGATAAGAGTGACTTTGATTTCAATTATGAAGATGTTGCAAAAGTATGGGCGAACGGATCAGTTATCCGTGGTTGGTTAATGGACTTAACTGAAAAAGCATTTGCAGAAGATCCGAAACTAGATGGCATTAAAGGTGTAATGAACTCTTCAGGAGAAGGAAAATGGACTGTTGAAACTGCACTTGAACTTCAAGCTGCAGCACCAGTAATCGCTATGTCATTATTTATGCGCTATCGTTCTCAGGAAGATGATACATTCCATGGAAAAGTAGTTTCAGCACTACGTAATCAGTTCGGTGGACATGAAGTTGTGAAAAAATAAGGATGTTATAAAAAAGAAACTTGTGTATAAGCGCAAGTTTCTTTTTTATAGTTTAAGAAACTACTAATTTAAAAATACCAATTAATCATTGTTTTTTTGTCACAAATGACAGCTTCAACGTTCATTGAATGAACAATATATTCTATATTTTCTTCTTTAGCTAATAATAAGGTTGTAAAGGAATCAAATATACTCATAAACGCATACTCATTATCTTCGCCAGTAATAATTAACTCATTATTGCTAATGTCCCAAATATCTAATGGAGTAGTATTATCTACCGCTAATAATCCGTTTGTATCAAGAATCGGTTCAGAGAAATATAAATTTTTTGCACCTTTAGAAACGAGGAGTTTAAGTAATTTATGTAATAAAAATATAGACGTATAATCTTCTGTTGGATAATAAAGATCTTTTTTTAAGTTTGAATATAGCTTTTCAGCTAAATCCTCTCTTTTATATTCTTCTGTAAAAGCACCAATGGAAGTCAACATGGCTATTGCTAATTCTGCGTATGAATGTAATCCACTATAAGACATCATTTCCTTCCAAGAAACGGATTTCCCATTATGAATGATTTCTTCAGCGCTAGGATAGATGTGCTCATATGGTCTTTTTCTCACAGACTTTTCCCATCCTAAAGGCATTTGGACAAAAGGGTGTAGCAATATAGCTGCAGATTTAAAGGTGTTTGGTAGTTGTTCTAAAATTGGTGATTTGTCATCTAGCCAAATGTAATCCAACAAAATATAACCTCCTCTTAGACTTTGTAATGTACGGATTCCCGCATTATGTTTTTTGTATTGATTGTATCAAATATAAAGCGCTGCATGAAATATGTCCCAACATAAAAGTAAGAATAAATAAAATGAAGTTTTCATAAATAGTAAAAGGGTGCTTATGTCATCAGTATAGCTAAGAAATGTTGTTACATATGAGAAGAGCGTGTTAATAAAATATGAGGTGGTTAAATGGGAAATGAGCAAGTGAAGTCTGTAAAGGAAGAAAAAAAGTTATGTCTTTGTATGATCGTCAAAAATGAGTCTAGAATTATGGAAAGATGTTTAAATGCAACAAAATCAATTGTAGACTTTGTTTCTATTTGTGATACTGGATCGACGGATAATACGCCTGAAATTATTGAAAATTGGTGTAAGGAAAATGAGATACCTGGGACGGTTCATCATGAGCCGTTTAAAAACTTTGGTTATAACAGAAGCTTAGCTGTTTCGTTAGCGCAAAAAACATACCCAGAAGCAGATTATTTATTAATATTAGATGCGGATATGATTTTAGAGGTTGATCCGAATTTCGATAAAACGAGCTTAACGGAAGATCATTATCTTACATTACAATATGATGTTCATATTAAATATTGGCTTACGCGTCTTTTAAAAGCTTCTTTACCATGGAAATCTGTCGGTGTTACTCATGAGTATTGGGATATAGATCGTTCAAAAGTTGGAGCGAATTACAATACGAGGGTAGCTCGGTTAGAGACTCTTGTCGTGAATGATCCCGGAGATGGCGGGAGCAAAGCTGATAAATTTGAAAGAGATGAGAGGTTGTTGTTACAAGGAATAAACGACCCAGAAACAACGCCAGATTTGCATATAAGATATTTATTTTATTTAGCTCAGACTTATTTTCATTTAAGTCAATTTGAGAATTCAATTAAATGGTATAAAAAACGAGTGGAAGCAGGAGGATGGGTTGAAGAGGTATTCTATTCGTTATTGCGAATAGGATTTTGTTATGAGCAGTTAGCAAATCGTTCAGCAAATAAACAAAATGAAGTGACAGATGCTGATGAAAAAGAAACTGTTAAAGGGCAAGAAGAGCAATATTTAGCATTAGCTGTTTTTTATTTTCAAAAAGCGTGGGAATATAGACCAACCCGGGCTGAACCATTATACCAACTTGCAAGGTTGTATCGATTACGATCTCAAAACAATATTGCTTTGATGTATGCTCTGCAAGGGAAGGAAATTCCTTTTCCAAAGGATGATCTACTATTTGTAGATTATCATGTGTATGATTACTTATTTGACTATGAAATTTCTATTAGTGCTTTCTATATACCTCATAAAAAACATTTAGGGGCGGTATCGCAAAAGTATTTGGAATCGATAAAGGAAAAGATTCCATTTCATATAGCAAATATAGTAGAGAATAATGCGAAATTTTATTAAATACATTTTCGATTAAAGGAGTAGTGGAGTAATCATGGAATTAATGCGATGGGCGATTGAACTAGGAGAATCGGTGCATGGAAATACGTATGAAGAATTGATGCCACTACTAGACTACTATTATGATCGTGATCATTTAAAAGCGTATTGTATCGCAAATCTTCTTTTAAACATGGATGTATTAGATGAGGACCGGGAAAGAATCGAATTAAGAAGATGCATCGCTGCTTATTATGCTGGATTATATAAAGTAGCAAGAAAACATGCAAATGAGTTGGTACTTAAACATCCAGATGTAGATTTATATAAAAATAATTTAAGATTAATGGAAGTTTATTTGAATAAAGAATATGATTATTGTCTTTTTATATGCCCAAAGACATACGGTAGTTTCATAGATGTTGCGCGAGCTTTAAAGTGGCGGTTGGAGCAGGAGGGAAATACAGTAATTATATCAGAAACAATACTGGAAAATGCAAAGAATACAGTTGTTTTTGGAGCACATACATACGCATATAACCCGAATCTTCTTCCTAAAGATGCAATTATTTATAATTTAGAACAGCTATACGAAGGAAGTCCATATGCGCATCCCCTTTATTTAATATTATTAAAAGATAGAGTGATTTGGGATTATAGTAAACAAAATATAGAATGGCTTCAACAAAAAGGGGTAGGAAAAGAAATAAAACATGTAGAAATGAACTATGCTCCAACTTTGGAAATAAAAAAAGATGCGTTTGAAGATGAGATTATTGAAGATATTGATATTCTGTTTATAGGTGCTCTTAATCCGAGGCGACAAGCTATTTTTGATCATCTAAAAGCGATTGCCCCGAATTTAAATATAGTTTTTAAAAATAATGCGTGGGGAATTGTTAGAAATGAATTGATTGCTAGAGCTAAAATTATATTAAATATTCATTTTTACTTATCAGGAATTCTTGAAACACCTCGCGTGTCTTATGCAGTCGCGAATAAGAAATTTATTATTTCCGAAAATAGTAATCCAGAAGATGAGGTAGAGTGGCCAGGAATTGTATTTACTCCGTACGAAAAAATAATTGAAAACGTAATGAAATATATAGAATTACCAGAAGAACGGAAAA
>NZ_JBNLYE010000186.1:0-7645 GCF_050172095.1 Bacillus sp. GMs2/2 | reverse complement strand
TTATAAGAACACATATAAGTGAGAAAAAGAGGAAAAGATTTGCATATAATAAAAAATGACCTAGTTCTACACTAGGTCATTTTTTATTAACGAGGGATAGATTGCATTACAGATTGTAACGTTACTCTTTCTTCTTCTGTTAATGGAAGAAGTGGTAAACGTACAGAACCTACATCTAATCCAACCATTTGTAACGCTGTTTTTACTGGAGTTGGACTTGGCGCCATAAATAATGAATCAGTTACTCTTACAAGTAATTGATGTAATTTTTGTGCCTTCTTAAATTCTCCTGCTTGAAATGCTGTAATCATTTCTTGCATTTCGTTTCCGATAACATGAGATGCTACCGAAACGATACCTTTCGCTCCAACTGCCATAGCTGGTAACGTTAAACCGTCATCACCGCTGTATACCGCAAAGTCGTCCGCTGTTTTTTCAATGATTTCTGTCATTGTTAACACATCGCCACCGGCATCTTTAATAGCAACAATGTTTTCTATTTCTGATAAACGAACAACTGTATCAACGGAGATTTGTACAATAGATCGTCCCGGAACGTTATATAGCATAACCGGAAGCGGCGTACTTTCAGCAATTGCTTTAAAATGCTGATACATTCCTTCTTGACTCGGTTTGTTATAATACGGTGCTACTAGCATTACTGCATCCACACCAACTTCTGTTGCCTTTTTAGTTAAGTCAATAGAAGCATGCGTATTATTGCTACCTGTTCCAGCGATTACGGGCACTCTTTTATCGACAACAGATACGACATGGCGATATAACGCTACTTTCTCTTCTGAAGTTAATGTAGGAGATTCTCCTGTCGTTCCTCCTACCACGATTGCTGTTGTACCGTTATCAATTAAATAATTTACCAATTTCGTTGTCTTTGCAAAATCGATATTCCCGTTTATATCAAACGGTGTTACCATCGCGGTTGCAATTGTCCCAAAATCTATCATGGTCTCACTCCTTATTGTTCCAGTTGCTTTTCTTTTGAAAGCTCAAACGCACTATGTAATGCATTTACAGCCTCCACCAAATCAATTTCTTTTACAAGAACCCAAATTGTTGTATGACTATCTGCCGATTGCAGGATTTGAATACCTTTTTCTGCTAAAGCTGTAACGATTTTTGCAGTAACCCCTGGGATGCCTGCCATTCCAGCTCCAACGATAGATACTTTCGCACAATGTTCTGTCACAATTGGCTCATATCCAAGTTGTTTTAGCACTTCGACAGCACGAGCTGATACATTATCATTTACTGTGTAAGCTACACCAGTAGGAGAAATGTTAATTAAATCAACACTAATGCCTTCGTTTGCCATTTCTTTAAATACATGCTGCTGTATGTCGTATGCCGTTTCTTTTGCAAGTACTTTAATTTGCGTTACGTTCGATACGTGGGCAATACCTGTAACAGGACGTTCTTCTACATCCTGCCCTTTTGTAGCACCATCGTATGCTGCAATAAGAGTACCTTCACTTTCAGAATACGTAGAACGTACACGAAGTGGCACTTTTGCATGCATCGCAATTTCAACTGCACGTGGATGAACGACTTTCGCACCTTGATAAGCCATGTTACAAATTTCGTTATACGTTACAGTTTGAAGATGACGTGCATCTTTTACAATACGAGGATCCGCAGTCATAACACCTTCTACATCAGTGAATATATCGATATATTCAGCATGAAGTGCAACACCTAATGCTGAAGCTGAAGTATCACTACCTCCGCGTCCAAGTGTTGTCGTATCACCTTTTTTCGTTTGCCCTTGAAATCCTGTAACGACGATTACATCTACATTTTCTAACTCTTCATGTATACGATCGCAATTCATTTCAATAATCTTTGCATTCGTAAAGTCATCATTCGTTACAAAACCAGCTTGTGCACCATTTAATGCTGCTGCTTTTATACCGTTCTCATTCAACATATTAGAGAAAACAATTGCAGAGATTAACTCTCCGCATGATAATAATAAATCTTGCTCACGTTTAGAAATAGTAGATTCCTCTTGATTTACAAGACTTAATAACGTATCCGTTGCATATGGTTCACCTTTACGGCCCATAGCAGATACGACAGTAACTACTTTATAACCAGCAGCTAATGATTTTTTTATATGATGAAGCGCATGCTTACGTCCATTGTCATCACGTACTGATGTGCCACCAAATTTTTGAACAATTATTTTCATATTTTGCACCTTCTCTTAGCCGTTTACACTAATTGTAATTTTACTAAGCGCTCTGCAATTTGAACAGAATTCCATGCAGCGCCTTTTAATAAGTTATCAGATACGACCCAAAGATGGAATCCTTTATCGTTATTTAAATCTTTACGGATTCTTCCAACGAATACTTCGTTTTTACCTACTGCAGTAGCTGGCATTGGATATAACTGCTCTTCTGGATTATCTTGCAGAACAATACCTTCCGCATTTGCAAGTAAGCTCTTTAATTCTGCTACTGTTACGCCTTCTTTTTCTACTTCGATGTAAACAGACTCAGAGTGTCCTGATACAACTGGTAAACGTACACATGTTGCCGCTACTTCTAATTCAGGCATATGCATAATTTTTTTCGTTTCGTTAATCATTTTCATTTCTTCAAACGTAAATCCATTATCTTGGAATTTATCAATCTGTGGAATCGCATTAAAAGCAATTGGGAAATGCTTCTTATCACCTGATACAGGAAGAACATTTGCCTTAACTTCTTCGCCATTTAAGATTGCTTGTGATTGTTCATGCAGTTCTTCAATAGCTGCCGCACCAGCACCTGATACAGCTTGATATGTGGAAACGATTACTCGTTTTAAACCATATTGCTGACGAACTGGCTCAAGAGCTACTACCATTTGAATTGTAGAACAGTTTGGATTTGCAATAATACCATTATGTTCTTTTAAGTCGTTTTCATTTACTTCAGGTACAACAAGTGGCACGTTTTCTGTCATACGGAATGCACTTGTATTATCAACAACAATCGCACCGCGTTTTGCTGCTTCTGGCGCTAATTGTTTCGATACAGATCCACCAGCACTAAATAGTGCGATATCTACTCCTTCAAAGCTTTCAGGAGTTGCCTCTTGAACTGTAAATTCTTCGCCTTTAAATACAAGTTTCTTACCTGCAGATCGTTTAGATGAAAGTAACGTTAATTTCCCGATTGGAAATTCTCGTTTCTCTAAAGTATTTAACATTTGTTCACCAACTGCGCCGGTTGCTCCAACTACAGCGACATGAAAAGTTTTTTGCTTTTCCATCACTATGCCCCTTTCTAGATACCAATCCTTCTATAACTTAGAATCAGAAGGAGTATACAATACCCCTTCTGATCTTAATAACGTTAATTTTATCATATTCTACAGTAAGAATGATGGTTTCATCAAAAATTGTCCGTTTTTTTTCGTTTTTTAATTCATATATCTGAATTTTTCTACGACCACCGGTTGCAATTGCTTCCCTTGCAGCGCTTCTAACACTGTATCTTCCAGCAGCTCCATGCGAGCTACCATTGAGTTCGGTTTTTTCTCTGGTGCATCTTGGCCGAATGGGACGAAGTAGATGTTTTTTGTTGCCATTAGGCGCATGAGATTTACTCCATTAAGCCCTAGAGCATCATTCGTCGAAACAGCCAATACGACAGGCTTGCCATTTCTTAACGTCGCTTTCGCTGCCATTAATACTGGAGAGTCTGTCATTGCATTTGCAAATTTACTCATAGAATTCCCTGTTAGTGGTGCAATTACCATACAATCTAGTGGAATTTTAGGTCCTAGTGGTTCTGCACCAACGATTGAATTAATTGCTTTAAAACCTGTTATTTCTTCAATCTTCTTAATCCACTCTGCTCCTTCTCCAAATCTAGTATTTGTTGATTGAACAGTGTAAGAAACAACAGGACGTACTTCTGCTCCCTCAGCAATTAATTTTTCTAAATGAGGCATTACTTCTTCGTACGTACAATGTGAACCTGTAAATCCGAAACCAATTCGTTTCCCCTTCAAACTCATTTCTTTTCCTCCTCCTTTGCAATTGCATCTGCTGCTAATAACTGAGAAAGAACATTTGCTAAAATTTGCCCAGCCGTTTTTGGGGCAACAATACCTGGTAATCCAGGTGCTAGCAATGCTTTGACTCCTCTTTTTTCCGCATATCTAAAGTCAGTACCGCCTGGTTTAGAAGCTAAATCAATCACTAACGTATGAGCTGGCATTTTTGCAATAACATTCGCTGTTACAACGAGATGCGGAATCGTATTAATTACAATATCGATATTTCCTACTTCTTTCTCTATGTCTTGCATATGAAAAGGAGAAAACATCATTTCTGTAATACGTGCAATATGTTCAGATCGTCTTGCTCCAACTTTGACATGGGCTCCTAATGATTGAAATGCTCTCGCAACACTCATTCCTGTTCTCCCAAATCCTAGAACCATTACATTGGACCCATGAATTGTATAGTCGGTATGTTGAATTACCATCATTAATGTACCTTCTACCGTTGGAATAGAATTGTATATTGCTACATCATCACGATCAAATAATTTAACAAGTTTTCGATTCGTAGTAGATACGAGATTTTCCAAGTAAGATGTACCAATACCTGAATATATAGTAAAGTGTTCTGGTGTATTTTCAATTTGTTCTTTCGTTATTGAAACTTTTTCATTTGAAAAAATAGTATCTACTTCTCCTTTGGCATTTGTACCGGCAACCGGCAAAATAATTGCGTCTACAGAAGTGAAATCTAAATTTTGTATACTTTCTTTTGCTGCCCCTGTGAAACCATGATCTAACTGATCAAAACCTATCAAAGAAAGTTTCGCATCCAATTCAACTAGCTTACGAATTACTTCTAGCTGCCTTGCATCTCCTCCTATGACAGCAATATGCATCTCAGTCAACATTCCCTAATTCACCTTCTTTTTCTGTCATTTATAAGAAAAGTGCCTACTTTTTCTTTTTCCTCCACATCATATGTAATGTACGAGTTTATGGTGATTGAAAATCCAAATGCACATATGATTTATCAGGTTTCTATGTAGATACAAAAAAAGATGACCAAAATGGCCATCCTTCACTCCGAATTTGAACGATCTATACTATCACAAAGAAGCATATCGTGTCCGACTTTCTTTATTTGACTCCATGCTACTCTTACTTCTTGTGGTTCCTTTTTAAAACCTCCCCACTTCCCTACAGGTATTATAAGTGTTTGTATTTGTCCGTCTTTCTCATTAATCTCTAAATCCATATAACCTAAGGCTCCCATTTTTTCCGCTTTTTCTATATCTACAACCTCTTTACCGCTTAATTCACTTAATCGCATACTCACTCCACTCCCCTACTAAATTTTTCATTTGCATTGTCTATAATTAGTACCTATTCTATATGTATAAAAAAAATAACCTTCTCTCATTTAAAATGAGAGAAGGTTATTTTCAGATACATCGTAAAAGTTGATTATAGTTTTATTCCTTTTGGAAGTTTTCCATCTGGACTAATTAATGCTGCAGAGAATTCATCTGTAAACATGTTACGAATTAACCCATCTACATTTTCTTTTGTTACAGTGTTTACACTTTCGATAATCTCATCAAGTGAACGATGCTTACGAAGTAGCAATTCATTTTTACCATTACGGCTCATACGACTATTCGTACTTTCTAAACTTAACATTAAGTTTCCTTTTAATTGCTCTTTACTATTAATAAGCTCTTTTTCTGTAATACCTGTATTTTTCAATGTTTCTAATGTTTCTTGCATTGTTTCATACAGTGTATCTAATTGTTGACTACCTGTTCCACCATACAGTGTTAACATACCTGTATCTTCATAAGAAGAATGGTAAGAAAATACTGAGTAAGCTAACCCACGTTGCTCACGTACTTCTTGGAATAAACGGCTACTCATACTACCGCCTAAAACGTTATTTAATACAATTAAGTTATAAATATCTTCGTGTCCCATTTGTAAGCCTTTATATCCTAAACATAAATGAGCTTGTTCTGTTTCCTTTTTACGTGCTACTTTGTTAAAATGGAAAATTGGACTATGTACTTGTTCACGGTTTGTTGTTCCTTCATAACTACCGAAATATTGCTCTACCGTTTGTAAGAAGGCTTCATCAATATTTCCTGCAACTGAAACAACTACATTTTCAGGTGTATAATGATCCTTAATATATTGGCGTAGCGTATCACCTGTAAACGTATCAAGTGTTTCTTCTGTTCCTAAAATAGGATATCCAAGCGGATGCGTTTCATATGTTGCTTTCGTTAACATATCATGCACAATATCGTCTGGAGCATCTTCGTACATTTTAATTTCTTCACATACGACATTCTTCTCTTTTTTCAATTCTTCTTCATCAAATGTTGAATTAAAGAACATGTCAGCTAATACATCTAAAGCATATTTAGCATGTTCATCTAGCACTTTTGCATAGTAACAAGTGTACTCTTTTGAAGTAAAAGCATTCACTTGCCCACCAATACTATCAAATGATTCTGCAATTTCGCGTGCACTACGTGTTTCTGTCCCTTTAAAGAACATATGCTCTAAAAAGTGAGAAATCCCGTTATTTTTTTCATTTTCATTTCTTGATCCCGCATGGATCCAAATACCAATCGCAACCGATCTTACAGTTGGTATATTCTCCATAACTATTCTTACACCATTTTTACAAGTATATTTTTTAATCAAAAACTTTCCTCCTACTGCCAGTTTCTCTAAATAAGTGCTATTATTTAATGATAACAAGTTTAAGGATGAATGTCATGCAAATGTATTTAATCCACACGTTTTTCATCCAGTAATTCTGTTATATTCCCTACTTTATATCCTTGTTCCTTCAATTTTTTAATCATTGTATCTAATGCTTCTGCCGTTGACGAAGTAGGATGCATTAATACGATAGCACCTGGGTGTATTTTTCTCATTACTCTCTGCAATAGTACATCTGGCTCAGGTCGCTTCCAATCGATTGTATCGACAGTCCACATAATCGTTCCCATTTGGAAATCATCAGCGATTTTCACGACTTCATCCCGAAAACTTCCACTCGGCGGGGCAAACCATCTCACCTTTTGATTCGTAGCAGCTTCAATCATTCGATTTGTTTTTTGTAACTGCTCTCGTATTTCATCAGACGATAGCGTTTTCATATTAGGGTGCGTATAAGAATGATTTCCGACTTCTTGATTTGCATCGACAATCATTTTTGCAAATCGTAAATTTTCTTTCACCCAACGTCCTTCTAAAAAGAAAGTCGCCTTCACATCATGCTTTTTCAATATTTCTAATATACGAGGCAAATACTCGTTTCCCCATGCCACATTTATTGTTAATCCCACCATCTTTTTATTCGGATGCCCCCTATAAATTGGAGCAGGTGATAAATCTTCTAAGTGGACACTCGGTGATACTTCCTTAAATTCAAGGTGTTTTTGATCAAATTCCTTTAGTTTCTTCATATTGTTATAGGATGCTTCCATATCAACTTGTCTTCCATTATATCCTGGTGTTGCTTTCCATATCTTATCAATCATCGCATTTTGAGGTGCAATCTCATATTGTTTTGCATGCTTTTGAATTTCTTCATATAAGTTATCCTGTGCAAAAA
>NZ_JBNLYE010000185.1:0-7660 GCF_050172095.1 Bacillus sp. GMs2/2 | reverse complement strand
CAGAAGTACTAGAACTAAAAGAAGAACTACTACAAATTAAAAATAATAATTATGCTGTACCAGAAGACGTAGATGCGTATCCATATGCGCAGTGGATGCTAGATTATATCGGATCACCTGATGCTGAATTACGTGATGATTTAATTTATAGTACGCTTCACACATGGATTACAAATGATGTATTTAGACAAAAAGAGTTAAGAGGATTAATGTTACAAGCAATTAGTCCTGATTATTTATTTTATAAAATTGGTGAAAAGGGAACAGACTCTGTATTTAAACGTGCATTCTCCGTATTAATTCCACCACTTATTTTATCTGTTCATGAAAGGGAACCGTTGTTATCCGAAGAACAACTGTACAGTGTAGCAGAACAAGTGCTGGAATATGTATATTTAGAAGAAGATGTAAGGGGCTATGTAGAAGGGAAAGGCTGGGCGCACTCTACTGCACATGCAGCAGATGCACTCGATGCTTTAGCACGTACAATCCAAAATCGTGAGTTCTCATATGCAATACTAGCTGCCGTTCGTCAGAAGGTCCGCTTACATGACTACGTATACATTCACTTTGAGGATGAGAGATTAGTAGCACCAATTATGTCGTTACGTAACCAAAATCTTTTAACTGAAGAAGAGTGGAGCAATTGGTTACATAGTATAGCAATTGTTGAAGACATCCCGCATCCTCAATATGATATTTTAGTACAAAATATTAGAGCTTTCTTAAGAAGTTTATATTTCAGAGCTTTAGAGACAGAGGGTAGTACAGCCTTTACAGATGATATATTGGAGACTTTGAAGGGTTTGCGTAGGTATTAAAAATTCGTTTTTCTAACAGAAAAGTACATAAAACCAACACCTCCCAACCATACTAATAAAATGTTTTGGAGGTGAGTTTAATGGACAAAAAAGACTTTGAAAAAGTATATAATGATTATTTACATCAAGGGGAAGAGCAAGCTCAATTTGAAATAGCTCAGGAAGTTACTTCAGGAGCAGAACAAATTGTTGCTGTTCGTAAAAATGATGAAGGTGATTTGATTGCTTTTAAAACAAGTAGCGGGAGAGAGTTAGATTATATGACTGCTCTTAGTGAAGCAAAATCAGGGAAGTTAGCTCATGTGGACGTATTTCATAAGTATGGCAGAGATATTATACGTAGTGAACCGGATGGAATAAAAGAAAATAACTTTGATAATTTACCTTCATTTTAAACGGGTAAACCTCAAGAAGAGAATGTTCATTACGATATTCTCTTCTTTGTTTTACGAAGTTTTCCTTGCAAATAGACGATTCATTTTTAAAGTGCGATCATACTTTTAAAGAGCTCTCTAAATTTCTCTTTATCTTCTGCTGTAAATGGTTTCGGTCCCTTTGTACGTTTACCACTTTTTCGAACCATTGCACTTAAATATCGTGTTTGTAACAATTGTTCAATGTTATCATTCGTATACTTATAGCCTTTATGGTGTAGAACGATACAGCCTTTTGCTAAAGCGAGCGAAGCAAGACCGTAATCTTGTGTTACGATTAAATCTTCTTTTTTTGCTAACTGCATAATTCGGTAATCTGCAGCATCTGCTCCGGAATCAACATATATTGTTTCCACACCTTTAGGTTGCTGAGCATTAGAATAATGAGAAAAGCTAGTAACGAGGGTTACAGGGATTTCTGCATTCGTAGCTTCAAAAATAATTACATCTTTTACAGGACAAGCATCTGCATCAACGTAAATTTTCATTTTTACCACTCCTATAAAGTGAAACTTTAATCAGTGGGGGGTTCATCCTCCACTGATTATTAGTTGAACCAATCGGGCATTTACGGGCAGTTAATCTCCCACCTAACTTCTTTGTTACAGCTGAATTTTGAGCTGGGAGTTTTATTGCCCGTTAATGCGGGGTAACTAGGTTCGTGTTGATAATAATGGTAGATTTTTCTTTTGTCAAACGATAGGGCTTTATGTAAAGTTATTTTTCACAAACCAAAATAGCCTCCCGCAAACGAGAAATACCTTCCTCAATTTGATCAATATCCACTTTTCCATAAGATAAACGAATATAACCATCTTTCGCGCCGAAAATACTACCAGGCATAAAAGCAATTTCTTGTTTTAAGCTTTGCATAATGAGTTGTTTTTCGTTTATCGGTTCTTTTAATTTTCCCCATATGTAAATACCACCAGTAGGGTTTGAAAAAGAGATTTTATCATGAAGTTGCTCGTTTAGAGCACGAACAATAACGTCTCTTTTTTCTGCTAGTTGTTTTCGTAACGGTACGATATGCGACTGAAATGGTACAGTTTCGAAAAACTGCTGCATAAGCCACTGCGGGAATATGCTCATACCTAATTCCATTTGGTGCCGTGCGTCGGATAATCTTTCTACTACAGATTGCGGAGCAACGAGCCAGCCGACTCGTAATCCTGGCGCAATCATTTTAGATAAAGAATGTACATAAATGACAGTTCCGTTTTCATCAATTGATTTTAAAGTAGGACAAGGTTGTTTCTTTTCTAGCGTAAGTAAACTGGACGGATCATCTTCAACGATCGCAATTCGTAAGTCTGCACAAAGTGATAATAGTTTTTTTCTACGGTTTGGATGAAGCATCGTTCCCGTAGGATTTTGGAAGTTTGGATTTAAAAAGATCATTTTAATACGATGCTTTCTATATAATTCTTGCACATCGTCTGGATTAATACCATGTTCATCAACAGGTAACGGGAAAATACGAATACCTGCTGATTGGAATAGCGGTAAGGAATAACAGTGCGATGGACTTTCGAAAGCGACGGCATCACCTGGATTTAATAAACATTGCACGATAAGGTGTAAGGCTTGCTGTGCGCCAGATGTAATCATAATGGATTGTTCAGTCGCTTCCACTTTTAAATATTCCTTCATATATTTTACGACCGCTTGTCTCAGCGGGAGATAGCCTTGTGGATGATCGTAACTTAATGAATGTGTTAACGGTTGTTCTCGTAAAATTGTTTGTAGTTGATCGTGTGGGTAGAGATTACAACCGAGTTCTCCGTTTGCGAAATCAATAATATTTTCATTTTGTTGTACTTCTGCCCGAATATGGCGAAGTAACGGTAAGTTTGGTAAGAACGTACCGCCTTCTACGAAATTTCTCCAGTTCGGCGTTAATGTTGGAGAAACGCCCCACATATGTGTACTTACACGTGTACCTTTACCAGTCGTACTTTCTACAATTCCCATAGCACGTAGTTCGTTATAAGCAGTCGTTACTGTACTTCGGTTTACATTTAACTGTGTAGCTAATTTTCGTTCGGAAGGTAGGAAGCTTCCTGGAGGAAGTTCTCCATATGTAATACGTTTTTCAATAAAGTCAACAACTTGCTGATAAATGGGGATTTTACTGTCGTTATCTAGCTTCCATTCCATACAAACGCCTCCGCATCTCTTATATACATTCAGTATAACAAATTGGCTGGGTAAAAAAACAGCCAATTGGACGGTGTTATATCCAGCCAATTTTACTATGCTAAATATGGAAGGGGAGATTCGGATGAAACGATGGCAAATGGAATGGCTCCTAGTATCTGTTGCATTAGTATGGGGAGCAAATTATACAATAGGAAAGTATGGCGTGGCATATATGTCATCCATTCAATTTAATAGTTTACGATTTTTAGTAGCATCACCGGTATTATTACTTATTACTTTTATGATGGAACGCTCATTACGTATTGAAAGAAAAGATTGGTTACGATTAGTAGCAGTCGGCATCGTTGGAACGACAATGTATCAAACGATGTTTATGCTATCTGTGAAATATACTTCAGCAACGAACGCTTCATTATTAATTGCAATGTCACCTATTTTTACAGGGATATTAGCAGTATTGCATAAACAAGAACGTTTTTCGATGAAAGTACAAATTGGCTCAATCGTAGCGTTTATTGGTGCAGCATTCGTTTTATTAACAGGACATACAGGAGGAGCTACTTACGAGTATGCGTGGCTCGGAAATATAATTGGATTAGTCGCAGCAATTGCGTGGGGATGGTATCCAATTTTAGCGCAACCACTCATTACAAAATACTCCGCAATGAGAGTTACATCATGGTCTACTTTAATTGGAATTGGACCTCTCGTTATATACTGTTTACTCAATGTAAGCACACTAACGTGGCCAGTAGATATGCCAAGCTGGGGATCACTAGCATATTCAATCGTCTTTGCGACCATATTCGGACTTGCAATGTGGTATGTCGGTATTAGTAAAATAGGCTCAACGAAAGTAATGGTTTATATGTATCTTGTGCCGTTGTTTGCAGTGATCTTTGCGGCTGTAACAATAGGGGAGCAAATGAATATGATGCAACTAGTTGGCGGGCTTATTATCTTCATCGGTTTATATGTTGTAAAAAAAGGTGGAATGAAAAAGCCTGCTCTCAATTTGAAAAAAGTAAGTTAACAGTAAAAATGATCTCTTTCATATAGAAGGAGATCATTTTTGTTTTCGTATTAAAAGCGCTTGTTCAACAGCCCATTTTTGATGATCGTGAATGAGAAGTTCTACAGCAAGTAAAGGAGACATCCACCTTAGAACATGATCATCCTCACAGTTTGCAGTTTGTTTCTGTAACATATTTGCAATGTAAAAGAACCCAACATTCAAATAATATGTATCTTCCTTTTCTGCATAAAAATATCGAGCTGCATTACCGATATATTGATCAATTTCAATCGCCCATCCTAATTCCTCTAGTAGTTCACGGTGCAAACAATCTTCTTTTGTTTCATTACCTTCCATACCGCCACCTGGTAAAAAATAACGGTCTCCTTTTTGGATAACAGCAATCATTGAAGAAGATAAATGGAAAATAATCGCATAACAACTAGGTCTTAATACATAATGAACAGTAGATTTTTTCGAACCAAATGTGAGTTTTGAAATCATAAAACACAACCTTTCTCTATAAAATACATAAAAGGGATAATAAGGTAAAAATAATTGTATAAGTATAATCTTACGAGATTGGAGTGATAACAAAATGATAAATCGAAAGTGTACGCGCTGTAAAGAAATTACAGGTACATTGCACGGTGGTAAAAAAATTAAGGAAGAATTTCTATGTGAGGACTGTTTGCAAAAAGGAATTGCAAGCGGAGAAATCGAATTATCACAAGTGGAACAAGGAAAAACCTCGTATCTTTCTATAAAGATATTAAAAATAACGAGTGTTATTTATTTAATAGTATCAATTATAACTGCTTTTTCTGCTGGAGCATTTATACAAGATCCAGGGCTTGGTGGAATATCTTTTTCAATAACAGGTACAGTTGGTGTTATGATAATTGGATCCATATTCCAGTCTGTTCTTGTATTTTGCGGGATATGGGTATTCATCCTATTAGTAGAAACAGTCATTAAAATTTATGAAAAAATGAAGTGAGTGAGAGGGAGAAACATATGCGAGTAAGAAATATCCAAGGGGAAGATTATGTAAAGATTCATTCAGTTTTAAATGATTGGTGGGGCGGGAGAGACATGGTTGCCATGTTGCCAAAACTGTTTTTTGTTCACTTTCAAGAAACGAGTTTTATCATTGAAGAAGAGGGCGAAACGTTAGGTTTCTTATGCGGATTTTTTTCACAAACATATAAAGATGAAGCATACGTTCATTTTATCGGTGTAAATCCGAAGTATAGAAGAAGAGGAATCGCATCGACATTGTATTCTTATTTCTTTGATGTCGCTCGTGCAAATAATCGTAAAGTTGTAAAAGCAATTACGTCACCAACTAATAAAAAGTCGATACAGTTTCATCAAGAAATCGGTTTTCGAATTGAGGCTGGGGATGATGAGGTAGAGGGTGTATCGGTATATACAAATTATGATGGAAATGGCGGGAGTAGAGTTTTATTTTTGAAACATGTGTAGTGAAATAAGCTTTACCTAAACGCACTGAGTTAAATGTATATCAAAACGTTATCCGTTGCATAAAGAATGACTGATTTTGTTAGCTTGATAGAGGGTAGTATGATAGTCGAAATGAATTTCCGTAAAAAATTTCATCTAAAAAAGAGGGATCTATATGAAATTTGAAAGAGATAGATATTTTTTACAGATGGCATTGGAAGAAGCTGAAATGGCATTAAAAGAAAATACATATCCAGTAGGAGCAGTTATTGTTGATGGAAATAATAATGTCATTGCAAGAGGAAGAAATAGAGTGCATCCACAAAAAGACATAACAGCTCACGCAGAGATAGACGCTATTCGCAATGCAGGGGAAGCAATGTTTGATGCAAAAATAAAAAATGAGAAGTTTACTATTTATAGCACGTTGGAACCGTGTCCAATGTGTACAGGGGGTATTTTATTCGCAAAAATACAGAGAGTAGTCTGGTTACTAAATGATGACTTAGGTTTTGGTGGATATAAAAAGATAAAAAATGCTTTAGTTTTCGAAGGGAAATTTAATAAAATCGACATAGTGGAAGAACCATTTGAAGACTTAAAAACAAGACAAAAAGAACTTATGAGACAATGGGAGCTAAATCCCAATAATATTATTAATTTGCGTAGGGCTATAAAAAAATAGTTGTTTCTTTCAATTAAATCGGGATACTGCCACATTACCATCAATTTAAAAAATATAGTGAAATTATATCGATTTAACAATAGAATATGGAAGAATCTATTACGAATAGAAAGCCGTCCTAAAAGTATTCTAGGATGGTTCTTTTTGTTGTGAGGAGATAAAGAGTATGGAGAATAAACAGAGTAGAAATGAGTATGTAAGACGCATACATAAGGTTCAAGATTATATAGAATCAAACATAGACAGTTCATTATCCATTGAAGAGCTAGCTGATATAGCAGGATTTTCGAAGTATCATTTTCATCGGATTTTTAAAGGAATAGTTGATGAGCCATTATCTCGGTATGTGAATCGCTTGAAACTAGAAAGGGCAACACATCTACTTACATATCGCGCAGACATGACGATTACAGATATTGCGTATCACTTCGGATTCACAGATTCAGCAGTTTTTTCCCGAACATTTAAAAGTCATTACGGTGTAAGTCCGTCTCAATATCGAAACGATAATAGCAAGAATTGCAAAGACGTAAGGGGAATTCCTCAATACAATGAATGTAAGAAGGTTCGAGGAAATGTTGAAATTGTAACAGCGGACGATATAAACGTCGCATACATAAGACATACAGGTACATATGAAGAGTTAGCTATAGCTTTTCCAAAAATGATAGAAAAATTATTTCGTTACGCGGCGAAGAAAAACTATCATGTATTTGAGGATACGAAAGTATTAACCATTTACCACGATCATCATGAATTTACTGAGGACTATCATTTAAGAACAAGTCTATGTGTAACAATTTCAGATGAATCCACAGTAGAAACGAACGACGTTGGAATAATGGTAATACCTTCTGGAAAATATGCAGTAGGACATTTTGAAATATTCCAAGATGAATATAAAGGAGCATGGGATTTCTTATACGGTGAATGGCTGCCAAATAGCGGATATAAACCGAGAGACTCGTATCCTTTTGAAGTATATAGAAATAATCCAAAGCAGCATCCAAAGCATAAACATATAGTTGATATATATGTACCTATCGAACCTTTTTAATCATAGGTTAAAGGGGAA
>NZ_JBNLYE010000184.1:0-7713 GCF_050172095.1 Bacillus sp. GMs2/2 | reverse complement strand
TTTCAATATTGCTTAAATTAGGTCTATATTCGCTGAAGAGAAATTATAAGAAGCGCCTCCGCTATTGCGAATGTCATTTACTTCCCCTAATACATTTAATAATTATGACAAGCAATGATAGGAGGTTTACTATATGAATGAAGAATATAGTATTTTACATGGATCTGCTCTGGAACCAAATTTAATCGGTCCCACACTACCATCAATTCCACCATTTACTTTCCCTACTGGAATCACAGGCCCTACCGGAATTGGAATAACTGGCCCCACTGGGGTTACAGGCCCTACCGGAATTGGAATAACTGGTCCTACTGGGGTTACAGGCCCTACCGGAATTGGAATAACTGGTCCCACTGGCGCAACTGGTTTAGGGATTCTTCCCGTATTTGGAACAATAACTTCTGAAGTAGGAATCGGTTTTTCAGCAGTAGTTAATACAAATGTTAATTTTACAATTCCAGGACCTGCTAATGGAACTACTCTAAATCCATTAAATAATTCTATTACAATTGATACCACTGGCGTGTACTCTATATCCTTTTCAATTGTATTTGTAATACAAGCTATATCGTCTAGTATATTAAATCTTACAATAAACGATTCCATCCAATTCGCAATTGAAACGCGAGTTGGTGGTGGTTCTGGGGTAAGATCAACATCTGCCAGAACTGATTTACTCTCTTTAAATCAAGGGGATGTTCTTCGAGTACGAATAAGAGAAGCCACGGGTGACATTATATATTCCAATGCATCTCTTGTTGTTATAAAGGTCGACTAGCTCTTTTATTACAATAAAGATTCTGGAAAAATAAATATGCACAATATAAAAAGGAGAGGAAAACTTATATTTCAGTCTACCTCTTCTTTTTCATCACAAAATTACTGTTGAACATATATGGAAACTGATCCTCCACTTACTTGGAACTGCCCCCATCCGTCCTTATTAATTGTTACAGTATTTGTTTGATTACCCGTAATATCGTACCATACTTCCCCTGCGTTATTCTTTCCAACATCCATCCACTTTGCCCCTCCTGGTCCATCAGAGATTAATGTTGCTAAACCAGAATTAACATGTACACTATCACCTTCTCTTGTCCAGCCAATCACATCTGGATGATCAAAATAATCACGCTGCGTACCATATGCAAAGTTTTTTCGTGCCGTCAAAATCGGATCAATTTTGTCCTTTAACGCTGGAATTTCATAGTTACTATTTCCTTTTGTACCATAGTAATCACCATAGAAAACAGAAGGATATCCCTCTGCACGCGTTAAAATAAATGCATATGCCAGCGGTTTGAACCAAGGGCTCACTACAGATTCCAATGACTGACCAGGCTGTGAATCATGATTTTCAACTAGAGTAACCGCAAGTGTAGGATGATTCGCAACTACTGTTCCTTTTAAAATATTTCTCATATCATAATTTCCATTTCCTGTTGAAGCATAATGAAAATTATAATGAAGTGGTGCATCGAACACAGATTGATTATAATTAACCTTCGCTAAATAATTATTTAAAGTCTGGATATCATTTTGCCAATATTCAGCTACTGTAAACATTTCTTTCCCTGTTTGCTGTCTAACGTGATTTACCCAATCGCGCAAATATTCATGATCAATATGTTTAACAGCATCTAAACGAAAACCATCTAAATTTAATTCATTCGCATACCACGTTCCCCATTTTTTCATTTCATTCGCAACATCTGGATGATCAAAATCAAGATCCGCATACATCAAATAATCATAATTCCCATTCTCGCTAGACACTTCCCAGTCCCATGCTTTACCTATGCCCCTAAATTTATAAATTCGGTTTAATTTCCTTCCTTCATCCCAATCCGTTCCGTCAAAATGATACCATTTCCATTTGAAATTAGAATAAGAATCTCCACGCCCTGGAAAGTTAAATCCCGTCCACGCACTAATTTCATAATCACCTGATACTTCAATATTCCGATTGCTCGGGTCTACCTCAACTGCTGTGACAGTTTCTGTATAATCAGCCCCACCTTTATGATTCATAACTACATCACCGTATACATCGATGTTTTTCTTATGTAAAGCGTCAATTGCAGATTTCAATTGTGCTTTCGTCCCATATTTCGTCCGCACTGTGCCCTTTTGATTGAATTCCCCCAGATCATATAAATCATATGCTCCATATCCTACGTCATTTTGCGTAGTTCCTTTATATGCAGGTGGTATCCAAACAGATGTAATTCCTTTTTCCGCTAAATTTTCAGCATCAGTACGCAAACGATTCCAATGATTCCCATCATTCGGAGCATACCACTCAAAATACTGCATTAACGTTCCATTGTTAACTGTGTCTGCATATGCTTTACTCCCCTCATATATACTAGGTAAAAACATAAAAACTGACAATCCGACTATTGTTATTCTTTTAAACATCTGTACACCATCCCCTTCTAAGAAAGCGTTTGCATAGTTTATCAGAATTATTATAATATTCGTCCCGCCGTTAGTAAAGTAGCAATCTCTCACTCTCCCATATTATTTTTAGTCTAATTTCAAATATTCAACGTAGTTTTCATTTCACATCCTATTCAAGATTGTTTACAATTTACCTATAAAAGCATAACGGAGGGATTTCGATGACAGACTTTCAAAAACAATTTTTCGCACGATTACATATAGAAGAAAAAGACACAGTTTCATTTGAAGATTTATCTAACATTATGTACGCAATGGCACAAACTGTTCCTTTTGAAAACTTAAATATTCTCGAAAAGAATTTTAAAGAAATATCAAAAGAAAATTTGAAAGAGAAAATTTTAGTAAATAACCGTGGCGGTCTTTGTTATGAACTCAATCCTACTATGTATTACTTCCTAAAAGATTCTGGATTCGATGTTCATCTCGTTTCAGGAACAGTTTATAACGCTGCAGACTCCATATGGGCTGTTGATTCTGGCCATATCGCAACCGTTTTAACACATCATAATGAACTTTATTTAATTGAAGTAGGATTCGGATCATACTTACCTCTTGCCCCTGTCCCTTTCTCAGGTGAAGTCATTCACTCTGTTACAGGAGATTATCGTATTCGTAAAGAAATGACCGAAAAGGGAAACTACATTTTAGAGATGCGGAAAAACAATGAGTTCTTGGATCAATCTTCTGCTGATGATTGGACGTTAGGCTATGCATTTTATATAGAAGAAGTGGATGAAGAAAAAGCAAATACAGCACAAAAAATTATCGTTGAACATGAAGGATCACCCTTTAATAAAGTACCTCTTATTGTAAAACTAACTGAAGATGGGCATGCCTCTTTAACGAAAGATAGCCTTACAGTAGCGAAAAATGGTAAAAAAACGAAAGAAACCGTTACAGACATGCAATATACAAACCTTTTACATTCAAAATTCGGAATTACACTATAAGTATGTAAGCCTTGTTATTTTAGCAAGGCTTTTCAATTTTCAGCAGGGATTTTTTGCAATTTGTTGTATTTCATAGTTATATAGAAATATAACTACATGTTTAGAAAGGAAATGATTATGACAGAACTTAAAGATCGATTACAAGTAGCTGATATAGAAAAATGGGATTTAACAGACATTTACCATACAATTGAAGATTGGGAAAGTGATTTTCATAAAATTGAAGTATTAACGAAGGAATTACACGAGTTTAATGGCAATATTCACGATGGCAATAGTTTATTAGCTTATTTAACGAAGAGTGAAGAAATTTCTAGCATAATATCTTTAATGTTCGCTTATGCACGATTACAATCTGACCTTGATACACGCGATACTGACGCGCAATCTCTTGTCGATAAAGTATCACAATTACACGTGAAAGTAAGTGCAGCGAAATCTTTCTTTTCCCCCTTCTTACTTAGCATAGACGAAAACACATTACATTCTTACATAGAAGAAACAGAAGGCTTACAATATTATAAAGAAGACTTATTTGAATTATACCGTTATAAAAAACACGTATTAAATAAGGACCAAGAAGAAATTTTATCACAAATGGGTGAAGCTCTTTCTTCTCCACAGCACACATTTAGTATGTTAAATAATGCAGATATATTATTTGGTGAAGTTACGACTGACGATGGAGAAAAAGTGAACTTAACACGCGGAATGTATGCAAAGTTAATAGAAGATACGAATCGTGAAAAGCGTAAAGAAGCTTATAAAGCATATTACAAACCATATGTTCAGTTAAAGAATTCCATCGCATCTACTTTATCCGCTGCTATTAAAAATAATGTTACTGTTTCGAAATTAAGAAACTATCCATCAGCGCTAGAGAAATCATTATTTGGCGATATGGTTCCGAAAGAAGTATATGAAAACCTAATTGATACAACGAAAAAAAACATTCAAACATTACATACATACAATGAAATTCGAAAAGAAAAATTAAACGTAGATGAACTAAGACAATACGACTTAGGCGTCGATTTAGTAGAAGGTGCAAAACAAGACATCCCATATAGTGAAGCATTTGACATTATGATTGCATCACTAGCTCCTTTAGGAGAAGAATATATTGAGACATTAAAAAGTTTTAAAGATAAAAGATATATAGACGTAAGAGAAACACCAGGGAAACGTTCTGGTGCTTATAACTTTGGTGTATACGGCGTTCATCCTTTCATTCTTTTAAATCATCACGATGATTTAAACAGCCTGTTCACTCTTACTCATGAATGCGGTCACGGTATGCATACGCACTATTCACATGGATACCAACCAAGAATTTCTGCACATTATTCTATCTTTGTCGCAGAAGTCGCTTCTACAGTAAATGAAGTGTTATTAATTCACTATTTATTAAAAGAAGCAAAAGATACGAACGTGCGTAACCATTTAGTTAACCATTTTATTGAGAAATTTAAAGGTACTTTCTTTACACAAATTATGTTTGCAGAATTTGAAAAAATCACACATGAAATGGCTGAACAAGGTAAACCATTAAATGCACAAGTCTTCAGTGAAATTTATGAAAAGCTATTTAAAGAATATAACGGTGATTCACTTGTATTTGATGAAGAAGTAAAATACGGATGGGCTAGAATCCCTCATTTCTATCGCCCGTTTTACGTATACAAATATGCAACTGGATTCGCATCTGCCATTCAAATCGCTGATAAACTATTAAGCGGTGATCCGAATGCTCAGAAAAATTATATTGAATTCCTTAAAGGCGGAAGTTCAGACTACCCATTAAACTTATTGAAAAAAGCTGGTGTTGATTTAACTACGCCAGAACCAATTGAGAGTGCATTGAAACAATTCACTCAACTTGTTGAGGAGTTTTCAACATTATAAAAAGCATGCAGAGTATATGCTCTGCATGCTTTTTATTTGAATTACTCTATTCTATATGCTGCTGCGTCACACAATGAATCATACCACCGTATGCATACAATTCGTTAACATATATACCAACAATTCTTCTCCCTGGAAATTGACCTTCAATGATTTGAAGCCCTAATTTATCATGTTCATCACCGTATATAGGTACCAATACAACTTCATTACCAATGTAAAAATTTAAGTACGATCCTTTACAATCTGCTTCTTTTACCACTTTTCTTGTTACTGGTACTGGAATGAGCTGAAATGGTTTTCCATCTATATTTTTCGCTTGCCGTAATTCTTGATAATGCTTTTCGTACGCCTCCAAAAGGTATGGCTCTCCTTCATCGAAAGGATCATATTCATACAGTATCGTATTTTCATTTACAAACCGTGCCGCGCCATCAATATGATAATCCGTATCTTCATCATAATTATCTTCTCCGCGTATACCAGTTATCCATATAAAATTTGTTACTCCTAAATATTTCGTTAACTCCATTTCAATCTATTTTCGTAACTAGAAAACAAATTTGTGTCACATACTCTTCTGCTAAACAATCACATTCAGGTCCCTTTATATAAACCTCATATGGCGAATTAATTATTACATACCCATTTCTTTCAATCCATTCTTCTAACGCTATATAAGCGTAACCTATATAGTCGTAACTTCCATAATGCATAGTAGTAACGATATGATGTGGACTTAGTTGTTTCATTTCATACTCTTGTGCTACGTCTTCATCATTCCCCTGCATCACCGGAATTCTTAACTCAATATCACTGTTACTTGGAATATATTCTTCATCATAAAAGACTGCAGATGGAGAACCAACTATTTGAAAGTTATTTTTTTGTACCTCTTCATATAAGTCATAAAAATAATCATCCATATCATCTATATCTATTTTTACTCTTTGAGTAATTAACGTTACTTCGTTCCTCATTCCCATTAATATATCATAACTTCTATGGCGAGCAATATTTAGACTACTATTCACCATTACCATTTCATTCATTTCTGAAATAACCTGTAAATTTTGCTTCACTTCCTGAGACAACTCGATAATTTGTGATTGTATATGTTGAACAAACGAATCTTGATCCGATGACTGCAAAACAATTTTAATTTTTGGAAGAGGAAATTTATACTCCCTTAGCTTTTTTATTTTCAATGCTACTTCCAGCTGCTCTTGTTCATAATACCTATACCCATTAACCGGATTCACATATGCCGGTTTTAATATCTCCTCTTTGTCATAATGTCTTAACATCCGCGTACTCATTTTACAAATCCGAGAAAACTCAGCGATGGTATACATATCAATACTCCTTGAATATATTTTCTTTTCATTACTTATTTATTAAAACCAATCAAAAATCTTCTTCATTGAAAAAATTTCATTCTGATTTTTCAATCTTCTCATTTTCGAAGGTAACAAATGACTTGGACAATACCACGTTAAACAATTCATCGCGCCTCCCATTGTTGATATTTCCCCTACATGAATTTGAATAACTTGTTTCTCCGTATACTGTTGAATATATCGTAAAACTTCCTCATCTTTAGCTAGTCCAAACTTAGGAACATAAAGAGCATCACATGATTCTAACATATTTATATACAACCCTTTTGCCGATGCTATCTCTTGATCATATTGTCCTTTCTCTGTATATGATGAAGGAACAACTATAAATTCAGCTTCTGGCATTTGTTCTTTAATAATCTCTTGAACACTATATCTAAATTCATGATCCCCTAAAAAATCACTAATAAACATTTTATGTTCATCAATAAATTTAACCATTCCGTCTGCGTGTGCTAGTACATCCCCTTCCTCAGCAGGAATAATAATAACTCGGTTCACATCTAAATCCCATTCTAACTGCTCAATAATTTCCTCTTCTGTCCAATCATCGTTATCATCAAATATTCGTTCTGTTAATATTACAGTATCTTTTTTATTCCAAATAAGATTACCACCATCTAATATTAATGGGGATTTTACATATTCAAAGTCATTCTTTTTCAACCATTTATTAAATTGTTGATCTAAATATCGCCCTTGATCATTTGGCAAATAATTTGGTCGATATTTAAATTTAACTAGATGATTTGTGACAACCGGTGCAACATCTCTTAGCCAAATATCATCATACTCAAAACAGCTCGTATGAAAGTCTTGTTCTTCAACAGATAAAGATATAAGTTGATCCGCAATTGATTTCTTTTCATTTAAACATTCATTAAAGTAAATCAAATCTTCATAAAAGGGTTGATAATATTCATTTAATTCGTCTGGTATTGCAGTAAAAATAATGCCATTATGTTTTTGTTCCATATTATTCACCTCGCTTT
>NZ_JBNLYE010000183.1:0-7722 GCF_050172095.1 Bacillus sp. GMs2/2 | reverse complement strand
ACAATTAAGTAAACGCAAACTGTTTCTTCTATCTACTTACTATTTAAGGTTAATAGTGACATAACCAGATTTAAAAATTCGACTTAAATTCATTGATGAATGGAGAGGTTTATATGAAATTGAAAGACAAAGTAGCAATCATAACTGGTGGAGCAAGTGGAATTGGCGAATCTACTGTTCGTCTTTTTATCGAAGAAGGTGCAAAAGTAGTTATTGCTGACTTTTCTGAACGTGGAAAAGAACTATCAGATGAATTGAATGCACATGGATATAATACTTTATTTATTAAAACTGATGTAACAAAAGAGGCAGATATTAAACAGCTAATTCATGAGACAGTAAGTACATACGGTAAATTAGATATTATGTATGCCAATGCCGGCGTTGCTGATGATGCACCAGCAAACGAATTATCCTATGAAAAGTGGAAAAGGACTATTGATATTAATTTGTCTGGGGTATTCCTTTCTAATAAATATTCGATTGAACAATTCCTTAAACAAGGTACAGGTGGTGTCATCGTTAACGCTGGTTCGATTCATAGTTTTGTTTCATTACCTACCCCAACAGCATACTCCTCTGCAAAAGGTGGTGTGAAACTATTAACTCAAAATTTATGTACTGCCTACGCTAAATATGGAATACGTATTAATGCGGTGTGCCCCGGTTATATTGACACCCCTTTACTTGGTAGTGTTAATCCTGAACAGAAAGAATATTTAGCTTCACTTCATCCACAAGGCAGACTTGGAACACCAGAAGAAGTCGCTAAAGCTGTCTTATTTTTAGCAAGTGATGATGCTAGTTTTGTTAACGGTACAACACTTCTTGTTGATGGAGGCTATACTGCACGTTAATTTAAAAATTTTGAAGCACCCTAAGAAATATATAGTCTTCAACAAGAAAAAGCGCCATCACAAGTGACGGCGCTTTTTCTATGTAAGAGCAACTAGAAGGTATCCTTCTAGCCTACTCCCATTTATAAGTCCAAAACTGTTCAAGTTGCAGCCATTTTAATGTTGCTGCATCTTTGTTTTTTATTTTTGCATGCGTGTCTTCAAGCATTGCTTCTGTTTGTGAACGGTGCGCACCTAATGCAGTTAATTTATGATCAAATACTTCACTAATGTTATTTACAACATCCGGTTCTCCTAATACTGCTTCACGATTTTTCGTAATCGCAACAGCATGGATAACTGGGCGCTCTTCTTTTGGCATACGTGATACAGCGCGAACGACAGCGCGGCCAAATGCATTATGATCTGGATGTACACCGTGCTCTGGATAAAATGTAATAATTCGAGATGGATTTACTTCTTGAATAATTGCTTCAATTTTGTCAGCAACGAAATCAACATCTTCAAATTCTAACGTTTTATCATGGAAGCCAAGCATTCTTAAATCTTTAATACCCATCGCTTCACAAGCATCTTTCAATTCTTTCTTACGGATATGTGGAATCGTTTCACGGTTAGCGAATACGTTCTTACCCATGTTACGTCCCATTTGTCCTAGAGTACCACATGCATACGTTACAGGTACTCCTTGATCTGTTAATAAGCGAATTGTTCCTCCCGCAGCATATGCTTCATCATCTGGATGCGGAAATACAACAAGTACATGTCTCTCCATAAGTTTCCCTCCTTCTTACTTAAATGGTGTTAAGCTTAACTCAAGTGCAACTGCTAGACGACCTAAATTATCATGTCCAGCTAATAATAAACGCTCTTGATCGTCTACTTCCCAGTGCGTAATACCTTCAGCATATACCCAACCGTGATCCATTTTCAAACCAACTCGGTATGGATTTGTTCCAGTTATCTTCCCGCGTTCAAAACGGATAATCGCATTTCGAATGAAAGCACCAACTGTCATCATCTTTTCATTTATGTGTGATGCATACGCTCCGTTTGTCGTTTCTAAATGAATATATACATCTTTATTTACAAAACGTTCAATTTCATTTTGAATAAGAGAACTATCTTTTACTATTTCCATCGGAATTCACCTCTTTAAACCATTTTACGCAAAAATAATGTAAATTGCTATCTCTATATTAGAGGACAACGCTCACTTTTCCTAATAATTTGCACTGTGTTTTTTATATTTTTTATATGATATGTAAAAAATACATTTTTTCCTTCACTTTGTTAAATAGTTTTGTTTCTTTTTTGAATTTGCTACAATATATTTTATCCCGTATTATTGCAGCGAGATACATTTCGACAATTGAATACATAATTTAAAGAAGGTGACATGATTGGAACAGTCAGCACATGAAGTAGCAAATTGGCAATATTATTTTGCAATTGCCGTATTTTTAATCACGTACGGATTTATTATTTCTGAGAAATTGAATCGTGCTGTAATCGCACTATTCGGTGCTGCTATTATGATTATTTTTGGAGTTGTAGATTTACATACTGCTTTCACATCACATATTCAATGGGAAACGATTACCCTTTTAATTGGGATGATGATTCTCGTACATATTACGAGTCAATCAGGCGTCTTTGAATTTGTGGCCATTAAAGCGGCAAAAGCAGCTGGCGGAAAACCGATTCGCATTTTATTATTACTATCCCTATTAACTGCTGTCGGATCAGCATTTTTGGACAATGTAACGACTGTTTTATTAATCGTTCCTGTTACATTATCCATTACACGTATTTTAAAAGTAAATCCTGTGCCTTATTTGATTTCAGAAGTGCTGTTTTCAAATATAGGCGGAACAGCAACATTAATCGGTGATCCACCTAATATTATGATTGGATCAGCAAACAAGCATTTAGACTTTAACGCCTTTTTACTTAACTTAGCTCCAATCGTAATTATTATTTCTATCGTGACACTTGGCATTATTTACTTCATGTATCGTAACAAACTAAAAACAACACCTGAACAAATCGAAAAACTAATGGCATTAAACGAAAAAGATTACATTAAAGATCAAAGCCTCCTTTTAAAATCTATTTCGATTTTAGGACTAACTATTTTAGGCTTCGTACTTCATTCGATTATTCATGTAGACGCTGCTGTTATCGCGATGACAGGCGCTACACTTCTTATGTTAATCGGCGTGAAAGAACATGATATTGAAGATGTATTTGCCCATGTTGAATGGGTAACCATTTTCTTCTTCGCCGGATTATTTGTTCTCGTTGGCGGGTTAATTGATATCGGACTTATCTCTTCACTTGCAAAAGAAGTAATCGACGTAACAAACGGTGACATCGGATTTGCATCTATACTTATTTTATGGGTATCTGGCATCGCATCTGCGACAATCGACAACATCCCATTTGTCGCAACGATGATTCCTCTTATTCAAGACTTAGCTACAGGACTCGGACTATCTGTCGATTCTCCGCAAATCGAAGTACTATGGTGGGCGTTATCTCTTGGAGCTTGCTTAGGAGGAAATGGAACGCTAATCGGAGCATCTGCAAACGTAGTCGTTGCTGGTATTGCAAAACGTGAAGGACATGCTTTCTCTTATATGGACTTCTTAAAAATTGGTTTACCATTAACTATTGTTGCACTCTTGTTATCACATGCTTATATATATTTACGTTATTTAATGTAAAAGTTATATTGCATGAAATTATATCTTCAAATCCAAAAGGTTTGCAGCATCGTGCTGCAAACCTTTTTTCATCACCAAAATATACCGATAATTGCTAACCCACCCAATATCATACCACCAATTTGTCCAACGATTGCTGGTGATAATTGAACACCTTTTCTTACTTCAACAACCGGTCTTTCATGCCTTAATTGCTGCACTTCACTTTGAAGTTGATGTACACTTCCGTGTAATTCTTTAATTAATTCCTTTAATTCAGCGACCTCTTCATTTACTGGTTTACTTTTTTCTAAATTCATTTTTCATGACTCCTTATAAGTTCAATCAGTACATTGTAAAAATTCGCCAATTATCATTATATCTCCTGCATACTACATATATAATTTTGAATGTACTTTCTAACCTTGCAGCTCTATCCATTCATCCCGCAATATCCCCATAATGATACGATCAAAACACTTCCCATCTCTTTGAACCGCTTCTCTCATACACCCTTCCATCTGAAAACCTATCTTTTTATACAACGCAATGGCTGCTTTATTATAAGAAATCACATCAAGACCGACGCGGTGTAAATTCAATTCATAAAAAGCATATTTTAAGATAAGATGGATTGCTTCCCTTCCATATCCCTTTCCTCTATCATTTGCATCTCCTATACCAATGGCTAATAAACCCGTTCTGTTATTCCACTCTATGCCATGAATTGCAACAAAACCAATTAAGCGATTTTCTTGAACTGTCCTTAACATGAAAGAAACACTATTCGATCTCCGTCCCTTTAATAGCCCATCACTTGCTATTTCTTGTATCGATTGCGGGAATGCTACATCTGTATCAACATATCTTAAATACTCACTATCTTCTTGCCACATAGCCATTACTTCAGCATCTGTTTCTCTCATAGCTGATAATTTAATCGTTTTATTTCGAAAAAGATTCATTGTCATTTCAAACTCCCCCTTTTAAATAACAGGGATACTTATTTTAGCCTATTTATCCCCTTATTCCATAAACTGTTTCATAAACGGGATACTTACAATAAGCGCTGACATTGGCACATCTCCTCCATATTGAATTAACTTCATTGTATAATTTTTTATTTATTCTAACAACAATAGAAGGCCCTCCAAATTTAGAGGGCCTTTCCTAATAGCAAAACTATATTATTTCGTAAACATTTTCTCCGCTTCATCCATTGCCATTTTGTTTCCTAAAGCAGAATAGTCCAGCCATGGTTGATCATTGATAATGTATACGTGCTTGCCTTTAACTGCTTTTAAGTCTTTCCAAATTGGCGTTTCTTGAAGTTGTTTAAATGCTGCTTTTGCTTTATCATCTCTATTTACAACAACGAAAATCGCATCTGCATCAAAGTCAGGTAATACTTCTTGTGAAATGACTTCGAAAGGGCGGTTTCCATCAATTTTCTCTACACCATTTGCAGGCTGTAATCCTAAGTCTTGGAATAAAATTGGTCCCATCGGTCTTTTCGTACTAAATACACGCAATTCTTTTGCAGTAACGCGAATTGCCATTACTTTTTCGTTATTACCTAGCTCTTTATCTATTAAACCTTTTACTCGTTTTGATTGCTCTTCGTAATCTTGAATATATTTATCTGCTTCTTTCTCACGGTTTACAAGTTTACCAACTTGTTTTAAATGATCTCTCCACGTACCTTCATCTAAATTGAAAGAATGTGTTTTTGCAATTTTTTCGTATTTCGCTACATCTTTACCAGCATATTTTTCATCAACATAAATGTCAGTTGGCTTTAATTGAAGTAACGCTTCCATATTCGGATCTGTTACAACACCAAGCTTCTTCGTATCTTTCAACTGCTCTTTTGCGTGCGGTAAGAAATCTTTTAAATCTCCACCAATAACAGAACCTACTGGTGTAATTCCTAATGCAAGTAAATCATTCGTTAAATGAATAGACATTGAAGCAATTTTTGGGTCATTACTTTTTTCCGTTTTTTTCGTTGCCTCTTCATTAGCTTTCGTTTGACCACATGCTGCTAATACTAAAATACACATCATGCTAAATAAAATAGTAAGTTTCTTTTTCATATGTTCTCCTCTTTGAAGTATTTATTTTGTTTTTGTAAGTAAATAAAGAAAATACGGTGCTCCTAAAGCTGCCACTACTACACCAGCTGGAATAGAGTTTGGCTCAAATATAGAACGACCTATCGTATCTGCTAGCACTAAAATAATCATTCCGATAATGCCAGCTAAAGGAAGAAAGTGTTGATATGTAGTACCTACTAACTTCCTTGCGATATGCGGAGCAACTAAACCGATAAAACCAATCCCTCCTGCCATCGATACACTTGCGCAAGATAATCCAACCGCTGTAGCTAAAAGTAATAACCGTTCTTTTTGAACAGAAACACCAAGTCCTGCTGCTACACTATCACCTAGTGACAATGCATTTAACGTTTTAGATTTTAGCCATGCATACGGGGTTAGTATGAAAATCCAAGGTAATAATGCAAGGACATGAATCCAATCCCTTCCCCACACGTTACCAACTAGCCATCTAGAAGCGAATGTATACGTCTCATCATTTAACTTGAGAGAGAAAAATAACGAAATTGCACTAAAACCAGCTGAAACTGCAATACCAACGAGAATAAGTCTAATGGGAAGTAAACCATTTGACCGATCACTCGCAAGTAAAATAATAAGAAATGCAGCTAATACTCCTCCGCCAAATGTAAATAACGGTATTAAAATGGATGCACTTTCATTAATAGAATGAAAGAATGTAACAAATATAATTAGCCCGAAAGATGCACCTGAATGCAGTCCTAAAATACCAGGGTCTGCAAGTGCGTTACGTGATAATCCTTGTAAAATCGCACCGGAAATCCCAAGGCCAATACCAGCTAACATTGTGATTATAATTCTTGGCATACGATAATCGTATAGCACGGTTGCGCTCTCAAAATCACCATAACCAAAAAGTGTTTCAATTACTTTAAGTGGCTCTATACTCAGTGTCCCTGTATTTAGACTAATTAAAATTACAGCGATACTTACACATCCGAATATTGTAGTTACAGTAATAGCTCTCTTTTTATCCGTGTTAAAAAGATCTTTCACTTATAGCTCCCTCCCAACTTTACGTGCTATATAGAGGAAGAACGGAACTCCAACAAGAGCTACCATAATCCCTATCGCAAGTTCCTTAGGAGGGTTTACTGCTCTTGCTCCTAGGTCAGCTACAACTAATAACATAGCTCCTAATAATGCTGACATAGGAATAATGAGTCGATAATTAACACCAACTAATTTTCTAGCAATGTGCGGGATAACTAGTCCTACAAATCCGATAGAACCAACAGCTGAAACAGAAACACCTGCCAGAATAACTACTATAATCATCCCTAGTATTCTCGTTCGGTTCGTTTTCACTCCTAAATTTGTAGCAACATCATCTCCCATTGATATGAGTGAAATTGATCTCCCTAGCATTGTCGCAAAAATAATCGTTATAAGAATAATAGGGACTAAAAATTTCAAGTGTTCCCACTTAACCCCTGCAACACCACCAGCATACCAAAACGCTAAATCTTGGCTTAAATCATAATAAATCGCAACACCTGAACTTAATGAATGTAAAAGCGCTGCCATAACCGCTCCAGCAATCGTTAACCTCATTGGTGTTAACCCGCCTGATGTTGCTGATCCAATAACAAAGATAAGTACTGTACTTAAGACAGCTCCAATAAAGGAAACAATCATTAAATAGGAATACGACATATGTGGGAAAAAAGCAAAACTAAGTGCTACTACAAACATCGCACCTGCATTTATTCCGAGTACACCTGCATCAGCTAAAGGATTTCGTGTTACACCTTGCATAACAGCACCAGCAACCGCAAAAGCTGCCCCTACAACTGCTGCACCAATTACTCTCGGGAGCCTTAATTCATAAATAATTTGGTGCTGTGTTAGTTTCGGGTTGTAATCCAAAACCGCTGCCCACACCGTTTGTAAATGAATATCTTTTGCACCAAATGAAATGGCTAAAAATATAGATCCAATTAAACATAAAATTGTTAAGCTCATGAAACATATGAACTTAATATGTATCCAGCGGTTATTACCAGCATGTACAGTAGA
>NZ_JBNLYE010000182.1:0-7809 GCF_050172095.1 Bacillus sp. GMs2/2 | reverse complement strand
CGAAAAATAAATAACTAATTTTAAATAAGTTACAATTTTTTAGTTCACAATGTTATGAGGTTGTTGTATAATGAAGGGGAAAATAGAATATCGGTCTATCTTCGGGGCAGGGTGAAAATCCCGACCGGCGGTGATGAACTATTTATGATTTTGTTCTAAGCCCGCGAGCCGTTAAGGCAGGATTTGGTGTGATTCCAAAGCCGACAGTATAGTCTGGATGGGAGAAGATGGAGGTTCAAGCGTTCAAAAAAGATATGGATTTGAACGTCTGTTTGATGTGCCTTAAATTCTCCCTTTGTGTAAAACACAAAGGGTTTTTTCGTTCTATGAAAAAATAGGCATAGCAGAACCTTTCCACTTTCCATGAGATGATCGATGGAAAAGGAGAGAGAAAGATGAAACAAAAAAACAGTGTAGTGCAGATGGTGAGTGTAGCGATGCTAAGTAGTATTGCATATTTACTAATGATGTTAGATTTCCCGTTCCCAGGGCTTCCGCCATTTTTGAAAATTGATTTTAGTGATGTACCAGCTCTAATTGCAGCAATTATCTTTGGACCAGTAGCAGGAGTGATTGTAGAGGCGATAAAGAACATTTTACATTACGGGATTCAAGGAAGTTTAACGGGAGTACCAGTTGGAGAAATTGCAAACTTTATTGCAGGATGTTTATTTATTGGACCAGCAGCTTTCTTATTTAGAAAGTATCGTACTGTGAAGAGTTTAACTACAGGATTAATGCTAGGGACAATTACAATGGCGCTTATTATGAGTGTATTAAACTACATCATCATATTCCCGGCTTACACTTGGTTTTTAAATTCACCGGCTATGTCTAGCGAAGCTATAAGAACAACGGTTGTAACGGCAATCTTACCATTTAATTTAATTAAAGGGATTGTTGTAACAATTGTATTTGTAGCATTATTCTCACGCCTGAAAGTATGGGTGTTTGCAAAAATGAAAAATGCATAATATATATTAAAACCATTAGTAGTGTGAAACTACTAATGGTTTTTTATTAAGGAAAATAAAATTTAGATACAAAAAATGCCCCTCATCAATATGAGGGGCATTTTTTGAAGTTAATAAAAGACTATTCGAATTTTAAAGCGTCTCCGTCAAATGATTCGTCAGCAACTTTAATTGAGTCAGTTGGACAGCCTTCGAATGCATCCATCATATCTTCAATTAATACATCTGGAATTTCAACGATACCTTGGTTATCATCTAATGTTACAAATGCAATACCTTCATCATCATAGTCATAAATGTCTGGTGCAGCAGCGCCACAAGCACCACATGCAATACAAGTATCTTTATCAACGATTGTATATTTTGCCATCTTTTTTCCCTCCTGATAATATGTATGTGAAAAGCTCGCCATAAAAATTATAACCTTATTGTAAAACGGTTTGTAAAACTTTTCAACATAAAATTATAATGATAATGCTTATCAATTAGAGTGTCAACTTATTTTTGAATTATGTCATAAGATTTTCAAAATACGTAAATATGATTTCGTTTGATACAATAGAATATATACAAGTATATAGTTCTTATATGATAAGTTTAATGAGCGAAAGTAGATAGTGTAATTGTACTGAAAAGAATGAAGTTAAGATTGGAAGGTGGAAGCGGTCATGCAAATACAATATACTTTGTTGCATTGTTTAAAACAATTGAATGGTGAAAGAACCGTTTCTTCTATTTATTATTTACTAAAGGGCAAACGTTCTTCGCAAACTTTACAAGATGGAAATATGTTCCGAATTTCTTTTTTGTTCGGAATATACAAATCATTGAATAGAAATGACTATGATGGTGAAGTTGCAAAGTTGTTGCAAGCGAATTTTATTCAAGAAATACATGAAAATACATATGTGTTAACACCTACGGGTAAAATGCAGTTACATAAATGGGAGGAAGTTTATGCTTTTCCGGCGCATTTGCATGGTTTACATTATGGTGAATTAGGTGAAACATTTTGGAAAAGATTATCATTAATTATTCAAACTATATCAAATTTACAACAGAATAATACGAAGTTTATCCCAATTCAGCAAGATACAGAAATAATGATGTGGGTGAAACGTTTTCTAACAGGAATACCATATAAGAGAAGTGAGTTGGCGAGAAAACTATGGACGGAAGTACATAATCTTTTAGAAAAGAGCAATACGATAGAAGCGACGATTGTAACATATCGACTAACGGGTTATGAACGTATTGGTTGTACATTGCAACAATTAGCAGAAATTACGAAACAAGATATATTCAGGGTGTATTTTTTATTTTGGGGTACAATGCATTTCTTTATACAAGAAGTTCGTGATAAAGAAAATGAATTTCCACTATTAGCTGAAATTATATCTTATCCAAATGAGAGAGCTGAATTATTTAGTTTATCCACGAAAAAAACATATAATTTTTGGAGACAAGGACGTTCTTTAGAAGAAATAGCGACGATTCGGAATTTAAAGGTTGCAACGATAGAAGATCATTTTGTTGAAATTGCTTTGCGAGAAAAAGATTTTTCTATTGAAATGTTTATGGAAAAAGAAAAGATAGACAAAGTAATAAAAGTAATTGAAGCATTGCAAACGCGGAAGTTACGTGTTTTGAAACAAGCGGTTGGAGAAGATATCTCTTATTTTGAAGTTCGTCTTGTATTAGCGCGGATGGAGGGTGTAAATGAAACTTGAAGAATATTTATATAAGTGGTTTGGATATTCTGAATTTCGTCCAGGTCAAAAAGGAGTTATTACAGATTTATTAGAAGGAAAAGATGTGATAGCAATGCTTCCGACTGGAAGAGGGAAATCTATGTGCTATCAGTTTCCGGGGCTTATGCGAGAAGGAACAGTGCTTGTTGTATCACCGTTATTATCTTTAATGGAAGATCAAGTGACACAATTAAAGTATGTTGTGAAAAACCGAGTAATAGCATTTAATAGTTTTCGGACATTAAATGAAAAAAGAGAAGCGATGAAAAAATTATCTTCATATAAATTTATTTTTGTTTCACCAGAGATGTTACAGTCGGAGTTATTAATTAGGGAATTGAAGAAAATTCATATTTCATTATTTGTTGTTGATGAGGCTCATTGTATTTCTCAATGGGGTTATGATTTTAGACCGGACTATAAAAAACTAAATGTAGTTATTGAAAATATTGGTTCTCCTACAGTATTAGCATTGACAGCCACAGCGACAAAAGGGGTACTGCAGGATATCGCAAATAGTTTAAATTTAAAGGGTGCCGCGGAACATGTATACTCTATTGATCGTCCTAATATTGCAATGGATGTGCAATTTGTAGAGACGATAGAAGAAAAGAAAGAGGCGCTTTTAGAGCAGGTGATGTATTTACAAGGGCCGGGGATTGTATATTGCTCAAGTAGAGCGTGGACAGAAAGGTTAACGGAATACTTGAGAGGGAAAGGTGTTACTGGTGTAGCTTTTTATCATGGTGGTATGGAACATGAAGAGCGTATGTTAATTCAACAGCAGTTTATGAACGATCAATTGCAACTTGTAATATGCACAAGTGCATTTGGTATGGGGGTAAATAAGGCGAATACACGATATATTATTCATTTTCATTATCCAACTAATATAGCTTCTTACTTACAAGAAATCGGAAGAGCTGGAAGAGATGGCGAACCGAGTATAGCTATTTTATTATGTAGTCCGCTGGATCATGATTTACCAATTTCAATCATTGAGGATGAATTGCCAAGTAAGTCACAAATACAATTTTTATTTTCTTTACTACAAGAAAGAATGTTTCAAACGAAAGAATTGCCAATAGAAGATGTAGAAGAAATTTGTTATAATGCAGCAAGATTTAATGAGCAATATTGGCGTTTCGTTCGTTATCATCTCGAACAGGTTGGAATTATACAACAACGAAGATTATTATTAGAAGGTTTGTCAGATGAAATTATGAACCGATTAATAGCTGAAGTAGAAATAAGGTTGCGTAATAAATATAGTGAGCTAGAAAATATGAAATCATGGATACAAGTTAAAGGGTGTAGACGTGAATATGTGCTGCAACAGTTTGGTTATAGGAAAGAGCAAGAGTTAATTAATTGCTGCGATTATTGCGGTATTATAAAAGAAGATTATAAAAAAAGACGAGCGCAACAATCGGATTTCGACTATAATTGGGAAACAGAGTTACAAAAGCTTTTCGGCCTAGAAAAGATGGAGGAATGATGAACATTCAAAGGCATAATGTTGAAGATATGAGTCCGCAGGAAATAAGGCTGAATCTATATATAACACAGTTAATTATTATCGGTATTGGCTGTTTACTGGCATATATATTATTTCAAGATGTAAAAGAAGTCTTTAATTTATGGAAATGGGAACCAGTATCTATACTTATTATCGGTGGTTTGTTAGCGATTGGTATTGTGTTATTAGATTATGTTGCAATGCGAGTGTTTCCGGAGTCTTGGTTTGATGATGGTGGTATTAACGATAAGATGTTTCGAGGAATGTCCGTTCTACACTTACTCGTTATTACGTTCTTAATTGGTTTTGCAGAAGAATTTTTATTTAGAGGTGTAGTACAGACTCATTTTGGAATTGTAATTGCGAGCTTCGTATTTGCAGTGTTACATATTCGTTATATAACAAAGCCATTTTTGTTTTGTTTCGTCTGTTTCATTAGTTTTGTCTTTGGTTATGTATTTGAATGGACAGGAAATTTGTTTATAACAATCTTTGCACACTTTCTTGTTGATTTTATAATGGGACTCCAATTAAGAAAATAAATGGAAGGTGGTGGTGAACAACATGAGGAAACGAATTCCTGATTTTGAAGAGGAATTAGAAGTTGAGCGAGTGGAAGAAAAAGAAAGTTTACCGCCGCGTAGTGAAATTCATAGAAATAAAGAAAAAAAACAAAAGTTTAAAATAAATCACATTTTCGTCCGGGTTTTAACATTTCTATTCATTCTGCTGCCGATTAGTATTTTGTGGTACACGGATAAATATATTCAGGTGAAGGGTGATAGTAATAATGCCGGAAAAAGTGCGTTTGAAGTAATCTTCTTTGATTCAGCTAAATCTGAGTCGCAGAAACATTCTGAAAAAGTAATAACGCATACTGTGAAAGAGGGAGAAACTTTAGAAAGTATAGCGAAGCAATATTTTTCAGATGGAAATGGAATTGAAGTAATTAAAAAGTATAATAACTTGCAAGAAGATGAAGTGAGTGCAGGTCAAGAATTAAAAATTCCGATAAAAGATAAGTCCACAAAGCAAGAAAGCTAGTGAGTTAAGCGATCACCGTTTGTTATAAAAGCCTAGGATTATCTTTATGAGGAGGGGAGTCAAAAATATGATATGGATTATATTATTCAGTACTCTCATAGGCATGGGGATTTTATTGCTTCTTGTGATGTATAAAGAAGCGATGCGTAATACGGTGTTGGAACATACTTTAGTATTTAAAGAATTTCCGAAAAGTTTTCAAAAAGTAAATGTGTTTTTTATTTCTGATATTCATAGAAGAGTCATTTCGAATTTGTTAATTGAACAAGTAAAAGGAAAAGTAGATCTCGTAATTATCGGAGGAGATTTAGCAGAGAAAGGTGTCTCTTTATCAAAAATCTCTGCGAATATTCAAAAGTTAAGAGAGATAGCTCCTGTATATTTTGTGTGGGGAAACAATGATTATGAGATAGAATATCATGAATTAGATGCGTTATTATTAGAAAATAACGTAAAAGTTTTAGATAATACAAGAGTGGTATTTGAGTCTGAATTAGGCGAGAAAATTTGTTTGCTCGGTATAGATGATGTTGGAGTGCACCGTGATCGTCTAGATTTGGCATTGGCGGATTGTAAAGAAGATGGTTTTCGTATCCTAGTTAGTCACAACCCTGATATAATAAAAAAAATGTCTGGAAATGAACAGATTTCACTTGTCTTAAGTGGACATACGCATGGAGGGCAAATCCGATTATTCCCATCTAAAAAATATTTAAAAGGTGGCGTATATAACCATTTAAATACGATTCTCTTTGTTAGTAATGGGTATGGAACAACATTGATACCACTTCGTTTCCGAGCACCTGCTCAAACACACATCATTACATTGTGCGGAGGGAAATGATGCCAACTCTTAATGGGAAATACAATATAAAAGCCGTTTCGAATATAATTGGAGTTCAGCCGAGTACGCTTCGTGCATGGGAAAGACGATATCAAATTATTGCCCCAAAGCGGAATCAAGCTGGGCATCGTTTATATACAGAAGAGCATATTCAAATTTTAAAATGGTTAATGGAAAAAGTTTCTTCCGGTATGATGATTGGACAAGCAGTTCAATTATTAGAAGAAAATCGTTTGCAGAGTACAGTTCAAAAAGAGATACATTTCGATAAAGAAGTTGTTTTAGTGGACGATTTGCTACAAGCTTTGTTAAAATTTGATGAAATTACAATTGCTGCATTATTAAACGAAGCTTTTAGTATATATTCAACAGAGAAGGTTGTTGCCAGTATTGTTCTTCGAGTGACAGACAAATTATTAACGTCAAAAAATAATAATGAGATTTCAATGGTGCAATTTCAATATGCACTATCATTTTTACAAACGCGTCTAGGGATGGTGTATCACAATGCCTCAATGTTTTCCTCTTTACACAAAGTTATTGTGTTAGAAAAGGATGCATTGAAAGGATTTATTTTTTCAACTTATTTACGCTTAAAAGGATATGAGGCGATATATATTAGGACAAGCTTAGCTGAAGATGGTATGTTATCAGCGGTAGAGGAAATACAGCCGAAATATGTATTTATATCTTTTGCTGACGAACAAGAAATGAAAAAGACGATGAACTTTATAAATTTATTACAAGAAAAAAGGGAATCTCTTTCTGTTGGATTTATCGGAAAGCTAGGCGTTCTAAACCAGTTGGACATTGAAACAATCTTAATTGGTGATACGAAAGAAGAATGGGATGGATGGTTAAAAATGTCGGAATAGTTGTTCGAAAAGAACCATCTATTTTCTATTTCATATAATAAAAATTAGATGCATTGGTTACGTAGGGAGGGTATGAGATGAGGCTGGAACGATTAAATTACAATAAGATAAAAATTTTTCTAACATTTGATGATTTATCTGAACGAGGATTAACGAAAGAAGATTTATGGAGAAATGCACCGAAAGTACAGCAATTATTTCGTGATATGATGCAAGAAGCAAATAAGGAATTAGGGTTTGAAGCAGATGGTCCGATTGCAGTTGAAGTGTTTTCTCTACAAGCACAAGGGATGGTTGTAATTGTAACGAAAGAAAATCAAGAAATGGATACAGATGATGAGTTCCGTGACGAGTTTATTGAAATGCAAGTGACTCTAGATGAAAGTGAGCATATATTATATGAGTTTGCTACGCTAGATGACGTAATTAACCTGTCGAATCGCTTATATAACCTTGGTGTAACTGGCGGAAAGCTATATACGTGGGATGAGCGCTTCTATCTTTGGGTGGAAGAAGAGGAACAAATTCAATTGTTAAAGGCGGATTTTATAGCTATTTTAGCGGAATACGGTAATCCGTCTACAGCAACCATTTATCGCATCATGGAGTACGGTAAAGAATTAATGGATGTTAACGCGATAGAGCAAATACACAATTACTTTGTGAAAAAACAAAACCTCAGCTAATACAACATAGCTGAGGTTTTGTTTTTATTTGGAGAAGGGAAGGGATGATTGTAAATACTCGAACATACTTTTTGAAAATAAAATATGCAGTTTTATAGGAGTGTGGTTGATGAAAA
>NZ_JBNLYE010000181.1:0-8051 GCF_050172095.1 Bacillus sp. GMs2/2 | reverse complement strand
AAATGTATAGATTCCATAAGGATTTACCCACTATATATAGACATTTTCTTAAAAGCCATAGACTCTATCTCATTCAATAACTCCCTATGTAATCAACAAACAGAATCACTTGAATTTAGTTTTATATAAATCCCACTACTTCATAATGCCCCACCTAATTAATTATATTAAAATAATTTATAACCTCTTTTAATAAAAATAGACTACTTCTAAAACAACACACATAAATTTCATATAATATGGAAATATTAAAAGGAAAATTGTTCTAAAATCAGGAGGTTTCCGCAATGACAAGTGATACATTTCCACAACTGCCGCTATCTTATTGGATTGAATCTACTCAGCTTCCTACTTTCCCTCGTTTATCCGAAAATATAAAGACAAAAGTTGCTATTATCGGTGCTGGTATTACAGGTATTACTACTGCCTATTTACTTGCAAAAGAAGGCATCGATGTTGTTTTAATTGATTCTGGTCGTATTTTAAACGGAACGACTGGGCATACAACAGCGAAAGTAACAGCACAACATGATCTTATTTATGATGAATTAATAAACCATTTCGGTGTAGAAAAGGCCGGGCTTTACTATGAATCAAATAATCAGGCTCTACAATTCATAAATGAAACTGTTCAAACATATAAAATCGACTGTAATTTCTCAAATGAAGATTCATATTTATATACAACTACCGATAACGGATTAAGAAATTTATCGAAAGAATATGAAGCTTATCAAAAATTAAATATACCTTGTGACTATGTTCAATCTCTATCGATTCCTATTCCAGTACAATCTGCGCTTATAATGAAAAATCAAGCACAATTCCATCCCCTTCTTTATTTAAAAACACTTTTAGAAAAGTTTGTGGAGATGGGCGGAAAGCTCTACGAACAAACAACAGCTATGGATGTGGAAAAGGGAGATCATCCACAAATAATTACAAAAGAGGGCCATCATATCACTTGTGAATATGTCGTCTCTTGTTCACATTTTCCTTTTTATGATGCAAATAGCTTTTTCTTTACGCGAATGTACGCAGAACGCTCCTACGCTCTTGCAATAAAAGCAAAAACGGATTATCCAGGTGGCATGTATTTAAGTATTGATGATCCAAAGCGCTCCTTACGCTATATAACAAACAATGGAGAAAAATTAATTTTGATTGGCGGAGAGAGTCATAAAACAGGACAAGGAATAAATACGATGCTTCATTACGAAGCACTTTATTCTTTTGCTGAAGCAACTTTTGGAATAGACGAAGTTCCTTATAGATGGTCAGCACAAGATTTAATCACTCTAGATAAGCTTCCTTATATCGGACATATTAACGAAAGAAATCCAAATATCTTTGTTGCAACTGGATATCGCAAATGGGGCATGACAACTGGAACTGCTGCCGCTCACCTACTGAAGGACTCCATCCTAAAAGTCCACAGTCCCTATAAAGAACTGTATGCACCATCACGCTTCCATGCAAATCCAGATATAAAAACGTTCCTCTCCCAAAACATTGATGTTGCGAAACATTTAATTGAAGGTAAGATTGAAACCGCATTACGTAAGCCAGAAGATCTCGAAGTTGGTGAAGGATCTGTCGTACATGTTAACGGTAAACGAGCAGGTGCTTATAAGGACAAAGAAGGAAAATTACATATCGTCGATACAACTTGTACACATCTCGGCTGTGAAGTTGAATGGAATAATGGTGATTGTACTTGGGATTGCCCTTGCCATGGTTCTCGTTTTTCAATTGAGGGAGACGTTCTTGAAGGCCCAGCAGATCAACCGTTAAAACGAGTTGATAATGAGTAAACAAATAAAGAAGTTCAACAGAATTACGGTTGAACTTCTTTATTTGTTATAAAATCTTTTCAGATAAATTTCGACACAGGGAGGGAAATATTAACATTAAATAAAATAATATATTCATCTACAAATTAAAAGGGGTGAATATTATGCAACCTTCAGCTCCACCTCATCTAGAATCTACAGAAACTATCTTTTCAAGCTCTATTACAAAACTTGTTGTTTTTATTTGTTGGCTAGCCATTTTAGCTGATGGATATGATTTAGGTATTTACGGTGCCGTTCTACCAAAGCTCCTAGAAGACAAAAGCTGGGCGCTATCACCAGCGCACGCTGGTACAATTGCAAGCTATGCTTTATTTGGGATGTTTATTGGGGCTATTCTAGTTGGAACGATTACAGATCTAATTGGGCGTAAATGGACGCTTATATGCTGTTTAGCACTTTTTTCTATCACAATGGGTTTAGCGGCTATCGCTTCTTCTCCTGAGTTATTTGGATTATCTCGATTTATAGGAGGAATCGGATTAGGCGGTGTTATCCCAACGGCTTCAGCACTTACTGTTGAATATTCACCAAAAAAAAGGCAATCTTTTATTTATGCTCTTATGTTTACTGGCTATCCTTTAGGTATCGTATTAGGTGCTATTTTGTCTATGTTTATGTTAGAAGATTTCGGATGGAGAATTATGTTTGGTATCGGAATGATTCCACTACTCCTCATTCCTTTCATTATTCGCTATTTACCTGAGTCCATTCAATTTTTATTATCACGTAATCGCCAAGAAGAAGTGAACCAAATTCTTAATCGTTTTCAAATTGAATTTCATGTAAAAAATAAAACTCATCAAGCTCCATCTACTATACGAAAGAAAAATGGATTTTTTACTTTATTCTCAAAAGAATACATAAAAGCAACACTACTTTTTTGGATCACTTATATAATGGGAATGTTTTTAATATACGGTTTAAATACTTGGTTACCACAGATGATGCGCCAGGCGGGATATCCTCTTGGATCTAGTCTGTCTTTTCTACTTATGCTAAATATTACCGCAGCTGTTGGTGCGTTATTCGCTGGAGCAATTGCTGATCGTATAGGCGCAAAAATTGTTATTAGCATCTCTTATCTTATGGCAGCCATATGTATCGGACTATTAACAATTAAGCCATCTGTTACAATCATTTATCTTTTAATTGGCCTTGCTGGTATTGGATCGGTCGGTATTACTCAAATATTAAATGCATATGTAACACAATACTTCCCATCACATATCCGAGCTACCTCCTTAGGCTGGGGACTGGGACTTGGCCGAGTTGGTGCAATTGCTGGCCCTATTCTCATCGGTATTATAATGACAATGCAATATGACTTAGCATGGAATTTTTACTTATTCTCCTTTGCAGGTCTTATCGCAGCTATATCTGTTTTCTTCATTCCTACAAAATAAAAAGAGCACAAACTTACTTGTGCTCTTTTTCATATGCTTCAAACAGCATGTCTCGAAATAGTGTATTTAAAATTTCAATATCGATCCCTGATCCCTTTTCAATTCCTTTTACATATTGCCCATAGTAATGAATTTGTTCTTCTAAAAATTGATTTAGCACCTTAATTTTCAATCCAACATCTAATTCAGTACCTGCTTTTTTCTTTATTAACAACTTTTCAATCTCATCTAATACACTACGTTCTAATGGTAATTCTGTAATCAATCGATCAAATTCTACAGGTGGTAAAGTTGCTTTCTCTTCTAGCCACTTACAAGCTAAAATAGGACGTAATACATAAAAGTACTTTTTCAGCTTTACATTCTCACCTTGCAAAAATTCACGATAATTTTTCGACGCCATATGTAAATAATGATATATCGTTGCTTTTGGATCAAAATTCTTCTCACTCATCTGTTGAAGTAGTTCTGGAAAATTAGAGTTTTTCGAATAAAAAATTGGTGATCGAATCCACTCAAGTAAAGCTGGGTTCGATTTCGCGAATAGTTGCAACGCCTTTTTAATATCCCAACCACTTATATCTAAATCATCACTAATTGGATATTCAATTACATCACGTTTGTCATGAATTGATAAATACCATTCTACCGGATGTATATAAACAAACCTAACATCATAATCGCTATCTTTCGATGGAAACCCCCAAGCACGACTCCCTGATTCCACCGCAAATAAAATTTTTACATCATTCTCTTTTTCAATTCTTTCTAACTCCAACTCGATTTTCTCTCTCATTTCATAACATCTCCATTTTTTGATTATTTCCTTGGAAATTCGACAATACACTATTTATTTTACTACATACTAAAAAAACTGTCAGAAATTACTGACAGCCTAATAAAACTTCTATTGTTGCTTTTCGATTACAGTAGCAGCAATTCGTTCAAACTCTTTTTGAATCTCCTCTTTATATGCATCTACTATCGAAAAATCCATAGCAGCAATATAAATTCGTTCTAATTTATCACGAACCGATTTTGCTTTCGCTAAGAAAGACATTGCCTCATTCATTTTTGCTTTATACTGAATGGAAACATCACGAATTTCCTTCGCATATTTCTCATCCGTCCCTGGCGTAACAATAAGGGCATACATATCAATAATTTCATCACCCTCACGACTTGGAAAATATTCATGCGGTGCGGTGCTATCAAAAATTGCAAAGCCTAATTCTCTTACGATAACCATATCAAGACTATTCGGGTCAAATCCGCAATGATATACTTCAACTTCAAATCCTTTTTCTTCAGCTGCCTTAGCTAACTTTTTGAGCATCGTTGATTTTCCAGAGCCTGGGCGGCCTTTTATAAAATAACGATGTGGTAACCCTTCTGTTAAATTAGGAACAAAGTCAACTGCTCCTTTCGGTGTTGCAGCTCCTAAAAAACGATGTTTGACAAGCGATTGTCTCCCGCTTTTATCTGCAAATAATTTCTGGATTAGCTGATCGGTTAGTTCATTTGCTTTATTAAAATCTATATTATCAATATATATCTTCTCCCACTCATCATGTATAATCAATGCCTCTTTAAAACGTGCGTAAGCAGACTGAAAAGCTTTGCTTGCTTCTGAAACAAATCTTTCAATTTCTAATTTCTGCTTTCTTAGTTTATCTGAGTCCCAAGCAATTCCTAAATTTATATACTCTTCAACAACTCCTGGCATTTTTGGCTCAATAACATGCGGTGATGTCCCATCAACAATTCCTACTTTTAATTGTGGGATAATTACACCATCAACCGATTTATTGTCAGAAGAACAATGTAAAAATTCAATATCATATCCTTTTCCAACCCATTCACGACCTATTGCCTTTATTAAAGAAGATTTTCCCGTTCCTGGACCACCCTTTAAGATAAATAATCTGTCTAATCCTTTTAAATTCTCTTCGTATAAATTGTGAAATCCCCTAGCTGTATTACCACCAGCATAATAATTCAATACATTTCCTGTCACTGCACTCACTCCTTCGCAGCATTCTATTTACATAAGCTACAATATGCGAGCAGCTTTATTTGGGTGAATACCTATTTTGTATTGCACATAAAAAGGAAATGAATTACAATTTAACTATCAGAAAATTAAGATTCCGAAACTGAATACTTCTTTATCAAGAGAGGCAGAGGGACTGGCCCTTTGAAGCCCAGCAACCTCAGTTTATACGAACTGAATAGATGCTAATTCCTGCAAAATGCATTGCATTTTGGAAGATAAAACTCAACTAGCATGTAAAGCTCATCTTTCTTGATACTGAAGGATGAGCTTTTTATTATTTGAAAAACATATATTGGAGGTATGTAAAATGAAAGTAATTGATTTATCACAAACATTTGAAAATAATATGTCTCAATTTCCTGGAACACCTAAAATACAACTAGAAGCTGTTACAAGTGTTGAAGAATCAGGCTATCAAGTTACAGATTTTCATTCTGTCGTTCATGTTGGCACGCATTGTGATGCTCCTGCGCATTTTATTTCAGGCGCAACGACCATCGATCAATTACCGCTGGATCAATTTGTAGGTGAAGCTGTTCTTATTGATGTAACTCATGTACAAGAACGAAAACTACCTAAAGAAGTACTGCACGATGCTGATATAAAAGAAGGAGATATTGTTATTTTCCATTCCAATCTATCTACTAAATGGAACACGGAGGCGTATGAGAAAGAAGCTTTTTATCTTTCTGAAGAATTAGCCGAGGAACTAGTACAATTAAAAGTAAAATCTGTCGGTTTAGATTTTATTTCTCCTGATGAGGTAACGACAGAAACATCACCAATTCATCACATACTACTTGGGAATAATATTTATTTAATCGAAAACTTAACAAACTTAGATGCCATTCACACGAAACGTTTCTTCTTCTCAGCAGCACCTTTAAAAATTAAAGATAGCGACGGTGCTTTTGCAAGAGCATTTGCTGTAATTTTTTAAACAAACTATACAAAAAAGCAAAGATCATCATTGACCTTTGCTTCTATTTTTTTTATTTAAATTAAGAAAGAATTGCTCAACATGAGGACGTAACCAAGCTAAATAATCCTTCTCTTTCTTCTTTGTACAAGCTATTTCTTCCCCATCTACCATTTCAACAAGTTCTAGTTCTAACAGTTGCTTCGTGAATGCTAACATATTCACTTCTTCGGATGGATACTCTTCTTTTAATTTCTCCTCAATTTCCCCCAATAAAAAACCGTCACGCATCATTGCCAATGCATCAATCCAAAGTGGCGGCATTTCATATTTTTCTCCTGTAATTGTGTCTTTTACAGTATAATTCTTTTGCTCTTTTCGAAATTGAATCGTGTGTAAACATACAGTCGAATTTAATGTTAATTCCATCATACCACCTCTTTCATAATATCTGCATAGAAAAAAGGATGCGCGTGCACCCCTTCTTATCTTTTCATAACACTACTGAACCGTTACATGAGCAATCAATCTCATGTCGATATTTTCCTCCATTATAAACGAAGTATTTTATAAAAAAAACCCTTCTTGAAACATTTTATAAAATGTTTATATTTACACAACAAGAACACTTTTCTGAAAAATCTTTTCTCAAATACATTAAACGGTCGGCAGAAAAATTTCTACTTTCGTTCCTACTCCTAGACTACTTTGGATCGTGATACTCCCTTGATGTTCCTTAATAATTTTATATGTAATCATTAATCCAAGTCCTGTACCATTCTCCTTTGTTGTGTAAAACGCCTTGCCGATTTTTTCTAACTTCTCATTCTCTATACCACATCCTTGGTCTTCAACAGAAATACACAAATGTCCTTGCGTTTTTTGATATGCACGGATATGAATTTCTCCACCCTCTGGCATTGATTCTATTCCATTTTTAATGATATTTAATAACACTTGTTTTAATTGCTTATCATCACCGTTTATAGCCGGTAGATTTCCATCTACTTGTAAATTACATTTAACTCTATATTGCGTTGCATAACTTTCCATTAGATGCACAACATATAGAAGGGTGTCTCGTATATTACACCTTTCATAATTTGTTGGCTTTGGTTTCCCTAACAACATCAATTCACTAACAAATCCATTAACCCTTTCAATTTCTTGTAGCATAATGTCGTAGCTCATCGTATCAGTTGGATTTCTTTCTTTTTGCATTTGCGTAAACCCTTTTAACGCTGTTAGTGGATTTCGAATTTCATGGGCAATTGTTGTAGACATAGTCCCAATCACAGCTAAATTTTCCGTCTCTTTCATATTGTTCATCATTTCAACCACTGTTCTTACATAAGATTGAAATCGTTTTAATAAAGAATGTGAAATAATGAAATAAAATACACATAAAACAAGTGGAATTATCACTTTTAAATCTTGTAATAGCAATGTGAAAAATACGTACTTTCCAATTACACTAAAGGAAACTAAATAAAAGTATTTTCTATTCACGAAAACTGGGGCAAATAAAATTAACAACATTTCTACCATACTACCATGTTCAAAAGGTCTATCCGTTCGCAAATAAATCATTAAATTATTAACAAGATTGATAAACATGTATCCAAATAAAAATAAATATTTTACAGAATATACATACCCTCTTTTTTGAAGATATATAGAAATAGGAAATAATGCTATTACAAATATAGGCACACCTATCCCAAGACTACCTTCTGGCCACCCTACCGCTGTTCCACTAATATTCATAGCAGGATATACAAAATAATATATAGCGTCATATAAAAAGAATATAATAT
>NZ_JBNLYE010000180.1:0-8079 GCF_050172095.1 Bacillus sp. GMs2/2 | reverse complement strand
AAGCAGATCGAGTTATTTTAACTTCTGAATTTGTTGATAAATATAAAAAGAATAAACCAGATGAATTTAAAACGAAGTTAGACCCGCGTATGTATTTCTTACGCTTTAATCAAAAAAATGCAACATTTAAAAACCAAAAAGTACGTGAAGCAATTGATTTGGCATATGATAAAAAAGGAATTGCTGATGTCATTTTAAATGACGGTTCATTGCCAGCATATTTCTTAGTACCTGAAAAATTCACGACAGGTCCGGATGGAAAAGACTTCCGCTCTGTAAATAAAAATTTCCGTGATAGTAAAGATAATGCAGAGAAAGCAAAAAAATTATGGGAAGAAGCGAAGAAAGAGCTTGGTCAAGATACAATTACGGTTGAATTACTAAACGATGATAACGGTAGCCGTAAAAAAGTAGGCGACTTTATTAAAGAAGAATTAGAGAAAAACTTGCCTGGTATTAAAGTGAATTTGAAACAGCAACCATACAAGCAGAAGCTAGATTTAGAAAAGAAATTCCAATATGAATTCTCATTATCTGCATGGAGCCCTGATTATCCAGATCCAATGACTTATATTGATATGTTTGTTACTGGAAGCTCATTTAATGAAATGGATTATTCTAATCCGAAGTATGACGATTTAGTAGCGAAATCAAAAGGAGAGCTATTAAAAGATGATAAAGCACGCTGGAATGCACTTGCGGAAGCTGAAAAAATCTTAATTGGTCAAGACGCAGCAATTTCTCCTACGTACCAACAAAGTACAGCTTATTTAGAGAAGCCATTTGTAAAAGGCATTGCTAATCATACGTTTGGCGGGGACTTCACTTATAAATGGGCATATATTACAAAAAAATAGTATAATAAAAGATGAGTGAATTTTCGCTCATCTTTTATTTGTATAAGGAGGAATTATAGTTGTTAAGAGGAATCAATCATATTTGTTTTTCGGTATCTAATTTAGAAAACTCTATTATGTTTTATGAAAAAGTATTAGAAGGAGAATTATTAGTTAAAGGAAGAAAATTAGCTTATTTTAACATATGTGGAGTATGGATAGCGCTTAATGAAGAGACGCATATTCCGAGAAATGAGATTCATCAATCTTATACGCACATTGCATTTTCTGTTGAACAAGAAGACTTTAAATGTCTAATACAGCGATTAGAAGAAAATGATGTTCATATTTTACAAGGAAGAGAACGTGATGTAAGAGATTGCGAATCTATATACTTTGTTGATCCTGACGGTCATAAATTTGAGTTTCACTCAGGGACACTGCAAGACCGTTTAAATTATTATAGAGATGAGAAACCTCATATGACATTTTATTAGGGAGGGATAGCATTTGCATGCACTTGTAATTGGTGGAACAGGAATGCTAAAGAAAGTTTCTATGTGGCTTTGTGAGAAAGGATTTTATGTTTCTATTATCGGGCGAGATGAAGTGAAATTAGAAAATGTTAAGCGAATGAGTTCTGCACCAGAAAATATTACATGCCTTTCGTTAGATTATCATAATGATGAAGATGTAAAGCTAGCTATTAAAAGTACAATTAAGAAAAATGGCCCAATCACATTAGTTGTTGCATGGGTACACACAAGTGCAAAGCATGCACTATCAAATATTTGTAAAGAACTAGATTTGTCGTCTAAAACATATAGTTTATTTCATATTTTGGGTAGTAAAGCATCACGTATGCCTGCACAAAAAATAGGGAGTACGCGATGTATTTATCATAGAATTATTTTAGGTTTTATTTTAGAAGATACATATGGAAGATGGCTTACTCATGAAGAGATAGCTGATGGAATTATAAAAGGGATTGAAAGTAAACGAGCGGAGTGGATTGTAGGGAGAGTTGAACCGTGGGAATTACGACCAACATGGTGAGGGGGAGTAAGAAATGAAAACAACTATATATGTAACAAGGCATGGTGAAACAGAGTGGAATGTAGCGAAGCGAATGCAGGGACGGAAAAATTCTGCTTTAACTGAAAATGGTATAGTTCAGGCGAAACAATTAGGGAATCGAATGAAAGATTTACCAATCCATGCGATCTATAGTAGTCCGAGCGAAAGAACACTTCATACGGCAGAGTTAATAAAGGGGGAACGTGATATACCCATTATAGCGGATGAGCATTTCTATGAAATCAACATGGGTATATGGGAAGGACAAACAATCGCGGATATAGAAAAGCAATTTCCAGAAGAAGTACATCTGTTTTGGAATGAGCCACATCTTTTTCAGTCAACATCAGGCGAAAATTTTGAGGCCGTTTATGAAAGAGTAATTGAAGGGATGCAGCTTCTTTTAGAGAAGCATAAAGGACAAAACATATTGATTGTGTCTCATGCGGCAGCAGCAAAATTACTTGTAGGGCATTTTGCGGGAATTGAAATAGAAAATGTGTGGGATGATCCATTTATGCATAGTGCCAGTTTGAGCATAATAGAATTTGAAGAGGGTATCGGTAAAGTGAAACAATTTGCAGATATAAGTCACTTTCAATAAATGTAAAAAAGGCCGCAAAACGGCCTTTTTTTGGTGGTATAAAAACTAGCAGTTACGTTTTTTATACCAGAAGTGATCGAATTTCTTATTTTTGCAAGATGGGAATTTATGTCCGCCTTTGCAATCGTTCCATTTCTTTCCGTCATCACACGAATCGTCGCAAGAGCCACCGTGTCCATTAGGGAAGAATTCGCATTTTTTACAGTAACATCGTTTAGTCCAGTAAAATTTCTTTTCAAAGCGTACACATTTTGTAACGAATGTACAATGCTTTCTACGAGTACGTTTTGTAACTAAAACGCATTCTTTTCTACGCGTTACTTTCGTAACGAACGTCCATTTTTGCACGCGAACACGAGTACATTTTGTAACAAATGTCCACTTTTTAACGTGAGTACATTTTGTAACGAACGTACAATGTTTCACGCGAGTACATCTTGTTCTTGGGCATTTACAATCTTCGTTACACTCTATTTTTGTAGTGCAATCATCATCGCACTCAAAAGTACTTGGATCTTGGTGTAAGAAATCCTCCATCCCAGCACTTTTGATTTCTTCAACAGCTTTTCTAATATCACGTTTCATAGAAATCCTCCTTATCATGTATTAAAGTGAAAAGGTATTCTTTTTCCTTAACATGATATGTATGTAGGCATCTTTCTGAACAGGACAAGAGTGTAATTTTATATAAATAGATGATTGCGGATGTATGGACAAGACAAGGCGCATACATTGAATGAAGAGAACTGAGAAGGGATGAGAAAACATGCTGCCTTCATATGATTTTTTTGTTCATCCAATGTACTTAGTGGAATTGAAAAAGGACATTTGGTCAGATAGTCCAGTGCCAGCAAAATTAACTTATGGAAAAAAGAAGTATGATATTGATATCGTATACAGAGGAGCTCATATTCGGGAATTTGAGAAAAAGTCTTATCATGTTATGTTTTATAAGCCTAAAAAATTTCAAGGTGCGAAAGAGTTTCATTTGAATTCGGAGTTTATGGATCCGTCTCTCATAAGAAATAAATTATCTTTAGATTTTTTTCATGATATTGGTGTACTTTCGCCAAAATCACAACATGTATTTATAAAAATTAATGGTCAAATTCAAGGTGTGTACTTACAGTTAGAATCGGTTGATGAAAATTTTTTGAAAAATAGAGGATTACCGAGTGGTTCTATTTATTATGCGATAGATGATGATGCGAATTTTTCATTAATGAGTGAACGAGATAAAGATGTTAAGACAGAGCTCTTTGCGGGTTATGAATTTAAATATTCGAATAAAAATAGTGAAGAACAGCTGAGTGAATTTGTATTTCAAGCGAATACTTTGACGAGGGAAGCCTATGAAAAAGAAATTGGGAAGTTTCTACATGTAGATAGATATTTACGATGGTTAGCAGGAGTTATTTTTACGCAAAACTTTGATGGTTTTGTTCATAACTATGCACTATATCATAACGATGAAACAAATTTATTTGAAGTTATACCGTGGGATTATGATGCGACTTGGGGGCGAGATGTACAAGGGAGACCGCTTAATCATGAATATATTCGCATTCAAGGGTATAATACGTTGAGTGCAAGATTGCTAGACATACCTGCATTTAGAAAGCAGTATCGAAGTATTTTAGAAGAAATATTAGAAGATCAATTTACAGTTTCGTTTATGAGGCCGAAAGTAGAAGGGTTGTGTGAATTGATTCGTCCATATTTACTACAAGATCCATACATGAAAGAAAAATTAGAAACATTTGATCAAGAGGCTGATATGATTTATGAATATATAAATAAGAGAAGAAAGTATATACAAGACCACTTACATGAATTGGATTAATTTTGAAAGAGATTGAAACGTTATCAATCTCTTTTTTTTGTATAATAAAGATGTATCAATGAAAATGAAGTAATATATTTGATAGAGAATGGGGATGCGGATATATGACGATTAAATGGATTGATTGGGTAAAACAAATACAATCTATAGCTCAAGCGGGTTTAACGTATTCTAAGGATGTGTATGATATTGAGCGTTTCCAGCAATTACGAGATATTTCTATTTCAATGATGTCACATTACACGAAAACAGATTGGGAAGTCGTAGAGAAATTATTTGCAAGTGAGACAGGCTATCAAACACCTAAAGTTGATATAAGAGCTGTTGTTTTTCAAAATGAAAAGTTATTATTTGTAAAAGAAAAAAGCGATGGGAAATGGGCATTGCCAGGTGGATGGGCTGATGTCGGTTATACGCCAACCGAAGTTGCAGCAAAAGAAGTTTTCGAAGAGACTGGTTATGAGGTAGAGCATTTTAAGTTACTAGCTATATTTGATAAAGAAAAACATCAACCATCTCCATCGGCGACGCATGTATATAAGATTTTCATTGGATGTGAGATTATTGGTGGAGAAAAGAAAACTAGCATTGAAACAGAAGAGGTGGAGTTTTTTGGTGAAAATGAATTGCCTAATTTATCAATTGCTAGAAATACAGAAGACCAAATTAAAGAGATGTTTGCCTACATGAAAGACCCGCAGAAAGAGAAATTAATAGATTAATCCTGCTTGAATTGTACATATTGTTAAAATGAAGATATTGGCAGATTGCAGCCTTTATGTAATAATGGGATGGTATGTGAAGAAAAAAGGAGATAAAAAAGAACATGTTAGCAAACATAATAGATCAGTTATTGCAATTTTTTGCAAGCTTAGGTTACTTTGGAGTAGCTCTTGCTTTAATGATTGAAGTAATCCCGAGTGAAATTGTACTTTCGTATGCTGGCTTTTTAGTAGCAAATGGTAAAATTAGTTTTGTGGGTGCAGTTATCGCCGGAACGATTGGTGGTACTTTAGCGCAAATCTTTTTATACTGGCTTGGATACTACGGAGGGCGTCCGGTTGTAGAGAAATATGGGAAATATCTACTTATTAATAAACATCATTTAGACATAGCGGAAGGTTGGTTTAAGCGTTATGGAGCAGGCGTAATATTTTCTGCGCGCTTTATCCCAGTAGTACGTCATGCGATCTCTATTCCAGCAGGGCTAGCTAAGATGCCATTAAAACTATTTACACTTTATACGGTTGTAGCGATCATTCCATGGTCAATTCTATTTATATACTTAGGTGAAAAACTTGGTGGGAATTGGCGACAAATTAAAGAGTATGCATCTGATTACACACATTACATAATTATAGGAGCTGTTCTTTTTATTGCTCTATACTTTGGTTTAAAGTATTTCAAAAAGAAAAAAGCAGCGCGTTAAAGTCAATGATTTTTCATTGGCTTTTTTTGTTTGTTTCGGTTCTAAAGAAAAGGAGTTGTCCATAATGTGTAATAATAAAGCGTAGCGGAGGAATGTGATGAAAGGGTCACCGTTTATACGTGGAACGATATTTTTAACGATGGCAACGATGATATCAAAAATGTTAGGGTTTATATATGTTATACCATTTACAGCGATGGTCGGTACGAGTGGTTACGTTCTATACACATATGCATATCGTCCTTATACCATCATGCTCAGCATAGCAACAATGGGATTACCGCTAGCTGTTTCAAAGATGGTATCAAAATATGATCAACTAAATGATTATCATACGGTTAAGAGAGTGTTGAAAAGTGGAATCGTGTTTATGTTTATAATGGGAGTCATTTCGTGTTTTACGTTATATATGCTAGCTCCGCATTTAGCTAAACTTGTCATCGATGGGAATGATCAAACGGGGAATAGTGTAGGAGCGGTTACTACTAATATTCGAATTGTAAGTTTTGCGTTAATACTTGTGCCAGTAATGAGTTTATTAAGGGGCTTCTTTCAAGGATTCCAATCGATGGGGCCTTCTGCATTAAGTGTAGTTGTAGAGCAATTTTTTCGTGTTTTAACCATTTTAATAGGAAGCTTTGTCGTTTTATATGTTTTAAAAGCTTCTGTTTCACTAGCAGTTGGTATTTCAACGTTCGGTGCCTTTATGGGAGCTGTAGGTGGATTAACTGTTTTAAGTGCGTATTATATGAGAAGGAGAAGGTACTTAAAGAAAAAAGAAATGGCAAGTATACCACAAACAACGAAATCTTTTTTCTCACTTTATAAGGAGCTCTTTACATATTCTATTCCTTTTGTTGTAGTAGGCTTAGCAATTCCGTTGTATCAGACGATTGATACATTTACAATTAATAAACTACTTATACAGATAGGGTATATGCAAGGCGAAGCGGAAAAAATTAATGCGATAATTGGCCTTGTTCAAATGGTTGTGCTTATCCCGGTATCCGTTGCGACAGCTTTTAGTATGTCTCTCGTACCAGAGATGACGAAAGCTTATACAGCAGGAAATACGAAGCTATTGTACAAACATTTTACGAGAACAAATGTATTAGTAGTAGCGATTACGGTACCGGCGGCAATTGGAATGATGGTGTTAGCCAAGCCTGTATATACCCTTTTATTTGGTGCTGGAAATGATCCAGAGATGGGGAGAATCATTTTACAGTATTATGCTCCTGCTTGCATACTATTTTCTCTTTTTACAGTAACGGCTGCTATGCTACAAGGAATCAATCAACAGCAGAAGACGGTGCTAGGACTAGTGATTGGAATTATTGTGAAGATAGTTTTAAATATTGTATTGCTTCCGTATTTCGATTATGTAAGTTTTATCATTTCAACATACGCGGGCTATACGATTTCAGTCGGGTTTAACTTGTGGATGCTTTCTAAATATGTTATAAAGGCAACATAAGCTTTTAAGGCAGAGAGCACTCTGTCTTTTTCTATGTTTATCCCGCTCTAACGGGCAGTAAGATCCTCATCTCAAAATTCAGCGAAAGAAAAGAAGTTTGGTTGGGGGTGGGCAGCCTGTAAAAGCCCGATTGGTGAGGGCTGAAAATCAGTGGGGGGGGATGAAGCCCCCACTGATTAAAGTTTCACTTTATAATATTTTTCTTATAAAAACGTTTTCAAAATAATTTTTCTATTGAAATTTAAACGTATGTTTCATATGCTGAGAATGGCGGTTTAAAAACTGTGATTTAAGAGAGGTAGATTCCTACATGTAAAAAGAATCGGGGTGATAGTATGTTAAATATATATTTAACAGACCGAAACGGAAAACTACAAGAGATTGAGGAAATGCAAAAGGGGTGCTGGATTAATGTACTTCATCCAACAGAAGAAGAAATTCAATATCTAGTACAAACTTTAAATGTAGACTTAGATTTCATTAAAGACCCTTTGGATGATGAAGAACGCTCTCGTATTGAAAAGGAAGACAATAATACTTTAATTATCGTGGATATTCCGACAGTTAGACATGATGAAGAAGGAAATTCGATTTATGACACGATTCCAATAGGTATGATTGTGATGCCGGATTGTTTTGTTACAATCTGCTTAGAAGAGAATCCAATTTTTGAACGTTTTATTAATCAACGTATTAAAGAATTTTATACGTTTAAGAAGACGCGCTTTGCACTTCAGCTCTTATATACGATTTCTACTTATTATTTAAGATACTTAAAGCAAATAAATCGAAAAACAATTGATTTAGAGCATC
>NZ_JBNLYE010000179.1:0-8221 GCF_050172095.1 Bacillus sp. GMs2/2 | reverse complement strand
AACTGTATTAATGTCTTTTAAATAGAACTACTGGATCATCAAATTTACTATTTTCAAATAAAACATCTGCAATTTCTTTCGGATTATGCTCATCTATATACATCTTACAGGCAGCATGATATCTGTTTAAAAACATCTTCTCTGCTTCTTCATAACTTCCAAAAGCTTCAGTTTCCCGCTTAGCACCACGTTTTCTCGCAATCTCAAAATTTGTATCTACAAAGATTTTGTAATCAAATAAATGCGCAACGTCTTTTTTCAATAGAAACGTTCCATCTACTATTAATATCATATTTTTCGTGGCCAATAGCGGCTCATTATGTACAGGCATATCCGTTATTAAGTTATGAGAAATCGTTTCATATTGTAAATTCCCGTTAGGTCCTAAAGGCATTAATAATCTTTCTTTGAAAGCTGTATAATCGTGTGCATCTTCATAATACCCTCTTGCAGATTCTTTTCCTTTTGCATAGCGAATCACTCTTGGATTATGAAAATCATCAATGCTGGCGCGTGTTACTGGTAATCCTCGTTTTTTTATTTCTTCCGCTAGTTCGTTTGCAAATGTTGTTTTTCCTGAGGCTGTAATACCGCTTACTCCAACTCTTATTGGATGGGTTAAGTTTAGCTTTACAATATGATCTGCAATTTCTTTGATTCGTTGTTTTCGGTTCATGATATCTCCCTTTATAATTAGTTGACATAATATAATTATAGATAATAATTCATGTCACTATTTGTCAGTAAATTGATATCCTTTCTCGAATCGCTGATATCTCGAAAAAATCATTGATATATTTTAAGTTATGATAGATATATTTGAAAAATCGTTGATATATTATTAGCTTACTTTCCCTTAAACCCTCGATATAAAGCAGTCCGTAATTCTTGTTTGTATTCTTCAATTTCTGGCATTTCGAGTTCTTCTGCTAGTCTGATAGCTAATTCAATATCATACGGTACTCGTACAAGTTGAATAGAAAAGCTCGCTGCTTCTTTTTCATTGTAAGTCCCTTCAAATATTAAATAGGAAGCTTGCGTTATTTCAAGCGGGTTTCCTACGCTACCGGCATTACATAACGTTTTCCCTCTGAAATTTTGAACGAACGCTTGGTGAACGTCACCGTAACAAACGACATCTGGTTTTCTTTCCCCTTCTATATTTTCCGTCAGATCACTATTTTCGAACATACTAATACGTTCTTCTCTTGAAGCGTGTGGTTGAATTCTTTCATATAAACTTCTCGGTGAAGCGTGAAACATACGAATGAATTTCCCACTCATATAAAACTCGATTGAAAATGGTAAGTTTCTTAAATAGTCATTTTGTTCTTCCGATAATTGTTTTTGATGCCATTTCAATGCTTCAAATTCAGTCGGCTTTGTAATAAAATCATCCCAGTTTCCCATTACGACTACTTCACATTCTTTACGAATGATTTCAATTGCTTCACTGGAATGAGGTCCTTTTCCTACTAAATCTCCAAGGCAAATAATGCGCTCGATCCCTCTTAATTTAATATCATTCAACACGGATTCTAATGCTTGAATATTACCGTGAATATCTGAAATTACTGCTATTTTATCCATATAAATTACTCCTTTATTTATTAAATTCGCTTGATTGATACCATTTTGGAATATAAGATGAAAAATGATTATGATCTTCTAAAATTCCATTTAATCTTTCCTTCATATCATCTACTAAATGCAGTGTACTTCGATTCGTCCAAACGATATCCGCTGGGAATGTCATCGCGACGTACAATGTATACAGTTTCCAAAAATGAAGCGATGGTTCGCCTCCGAAATAACCGTGAACTTGTCCAACCGCAAATGGTTTACTTATTCTTATAGTAAAAATCGCTACGTTATAAAAATCGTGTATTGGATCACCAAAATCATATCCACCAAAATCGATAACGATAAATTCCTTATTATGAATCATGCTATTTGCTGGATGGAAGTCATCATGTAAAAATCTTATTGGACGATTTTCCAATAAATCTTTATGATTTTCTACAAAGGTTAATACTGGCTTCAAATCCAGAAAATTCACCTCGTAATCTGTTAGTGCCTCTATGTATCTTTCGTATTTATTCCATCTAGATGTTTCCCATTTATTACTTGCACTTTCTCTTTCAATTGAGTGAATCCTCTTTAATACTTCCCCTGCTTTTCTTCCTGCATTATACTGTTCTTCCACCGATAACTTCTTTAAACCTTCTTCACCATTTATACCTCGGGTCCATTCAAATACTTGAACACATTTATTTAATTTCTCAATTATTATGAAATGAATTAACTTGGGTGTTGGAATATGTAATGACTCTAATTGTTTCGTATACGTATATTCTTCTTGTTTACGTTCAAAATGAACAGCATCACATACTTTTACAAAATAGGTTTCTTGATTCTTTAATTCAATTTTATACTTCTCTTCATGTGAAAAACCTTTTGAAATAGCTGTACACGTTGCAATACGAGGCCATTCTAGTATTCTCTCTATCTCTCTAAGCATTTCTTCCACAACGTTCACCTCTATCAATATATGTACAAACTCCCTAACACTTCATGCTCTCGTTTATTTCCCCCTTTAAACTCTACTGCAAATGGATATTCGCCATGATTCTTTATGTATTCTTGCACTAGACCTTCTCCAACCGGTTTACAAAACTGTACTTGAATGTCACCAAACGATACACTTTGACACTCAGCATTCCATTTTTCATTTTTCACAACTAAGCTTGTAGATAGCTCCATTACTTCTTTCCATTTCCGTACTGTTTCTCGAACATTTTTTACTGCGTAATGAATCGTTTCAATTTGTTGCACTTTGTTTTTATGTTCAGTAATCGTCCCACTGTTACGTAAATCGTTTCTTCTTTCTTCGTCCGTTTCATTCCACTGTATAAAGAAAGGTAATTTCGGTCCGTTCTCTTCTTGCTTAACGAATAACATTTTCCATTCTAAAAGTCGGCCATCTTTTCTCATACGTTTCCCTTCAAATGGCCCTATCGTATGTAAGCCGTACTTATTAAAGTTAACTGCTAGCTCCTCAATTGCATCTGTTCGGATCGCGATTTGTAGCATTCCTTCTCCATTTTGTAGTTTCACCACTGTTTCTTGTACTAATGGATTTTCTACTTCTTTCGCTTTTTCTTCATGTTGAACTGCTAAAAATTCAATATATGATAAATCAAAATAACTTAAACTATTCCAAGTACCCCAATTCGTATGCTCTCCGCCTAATACAGTATGAAATCCAAGTTCCTGCATTTGTTTTGCCGCTTCCTCCGGTGTACCATGAACTGCGTGAACGAGATGATCAAATCGTAACATGTCTTTCTCCCCTTTCTCTCCATCCTTTTATTGTATATTTTATTTTTCTTTCATTCAATTCAAAAACTTTAAAACCCAGTTGATTTATACGATTAATATGTATTATAATGAAACAAATTTAATTATTGCTGATTGGAAAAACCAAAGGCACTTTTCTCATACGGGAAAAGTGTCTTTTTCATTTATTATTACAGGGGGATTATTTATGCAGAAATTAATTGTCTTTGCTATTATTGGATTTTTCGCTCAATTGATCGATGGAGCACTTGGAATGGCGTATGGAGTAACGTCTTCCTCTTTATTATTAATGTTTGGTATTGCACCAGCTGTTGCATCTGCATCAGTTCATTTAGCTGAAGTCGTTACAACTGCAGCTTCCGGCGCATCTCATATCAAATTTGGAAACGTTGATAAATATACAGTTTCCAGGCTTACATTACCTGGGGCAATTGGCGCATTTGTTGGGGCATGTTTTTTAAGTAATTTGCCCGGAGATGTAATCAAACCATACATTTCCATATTTTTATTTACTTTAGGGGTTTATATTTTATTACGATTCATCATCCAAAAACAAATTGTCACTTCAAATAAGCGTATGTCTGCAAAACAACTTGTGCCACTTGGTTTATTCGCTGGATTCGTTGATTCAACTGGTGGCGGTGGTTGGGGGCCCATTACGACACCTGTTCTTCTAGCAAGAGGAAATGAAGCTAGAAAAGTTATTGGATCTGTAGATACGAGTGAATTTCCTGTTTCACTCGCTGCAACAATCGGCTTCTTCATCTCACTTGGCTGGGAACAAGTAAGCTGGGTTTGGGTATTTGCGTTAATGCTTGGCGGTATTGTCGCAGCTCCAATTGCTGCATGGTTAGTCCGCATCGTTCCACCCCATTTACTTGGCGTATTAGTTGGTGGTCTTATTATCTTTACAAATATTCGTACACTGCTTACTACATTTAAAGTGGATCCAACTGTTATTTCACTTTCTTACGTTGCAGTTGGTCTTGTCGTTATTATTTCTATTTTCATTGCTGTTCGAAATCATTCCAATCGCCCTCACGCATCAACGGCTGAGTATCCAAATGATCAGAAGCAAATGCTACCATAACTATAAAAAAATACCGCTCAATTTAGAGCGGTATTTTTTATTTTTCTATTTTCCAATTAATCATCGTTTCTGTAGCATTTACTCTCTTCATATGTAACTTTTCTAAAACACGCATCGAACTATAGTTATCTATGAGTGTCTCTGCAATTATTGTTTCTACCTCTCCTGTTTTGAAAGCCCAATCGATTAGTTCTTTTACAGCTTCTGTTGCATAGCCCTGATTCCAATATTTCTCAATAAATCCATAGCCAATTTCTACTGTTTGATCCTCGTTTGGTTTCCCTTTAAATCCAATATCTCCCAAAACGCTATCATCTTCTTTCCGAAGAACATACCACGCCCCCCATGGTAATAAAGCCGAATCTTGTTTTACATTCTCTACATGCCCTACAATATGCAGACCGCTATTATATCCTTGCTCGTTAGCAACTTGAATACTCTCTTCTGTACACGGCACTATATAGAGCCTTTCTGTTTCTAATTTCATTTTGATTTCCCCTTTTTGCTTAAACGTTACGTTACTCTAATTATAACAAATAATATGACTCTATCATGAATGTCGAATTATATTTTTCTGAATTTTCTTTTTATTTAGAGGGTTTTTCAATATTTTTTGCGAAACATTTGTATAACAATTTTTTCTTTGCTTATTGCTACATAATAGTAGGTTCGGGTGGAGTTTTGCAAGCGTTTCCTATACAATAACCAATATTTTTTGACTTTTCCTAACAAAATATCTTGCAATATATTCAGAAAGTCATTACAATTGCCATATATTAAAAATCTTAGCAATATATAAATCCTCATCAATCCGATGAGGTAGAGGTTGCGACTTTTAATAGTAAAACGGACGAGACACAGAGAATGTCACTGACTCCGTTTGAAAGGAAAAGTTGCCGAAGTTTATATTTCTTCTCTGGAAATATGAGCTGGGGCTGTCTCCGAAAGGAACAGAACTGTCACGTTTACAAAATTACCGTGTAAACGTGGGGTGCTATCTTAACGGAAGGGTATGATGGGGTGGTTATTTGTGAAACGTTCCGCCAAATTCCTTTGGCGGTTTTTTGTATTTTTCTCCCCCGCTCCTTCCTAACCTACAAGAAAAGGAGTGTTGAACATGAATAGCGCAACAAATCAATCTACCTCTAAAACGCAAACTACACAAGGACAAGGTGAATTAAAACGCGGATTAAAATCGCGGCACCTTACGATGATTTCTCTCGGCGGTACAATCGGTACCGGACTATTTCTTGCCAGCGGTGGTGTCATTCATTCAGCTGGTCCTGGCGGCGCATTAATTGCATACGCCGCAATTGGAATTATGGTATATTTCTTAATGACAAGCTTAGCTGAACTTGCAGCTTACATGCCTGTTACTGGATCTTTTAGTACGTATGCAACAAAATTTGTTGATCCATCACTTGGTTTTGCACTTGGATGGAACTATTGGTATAACTGGGCGATTACAATTGCGGCAGAACTAGCGGCCGTAACATTAATTATGAAATTTTGGTTCCCAGATACCCCTTCTCTTATTTGGAGCGGATTATGTTTAGCTATTATTTTCCTTTTAAACTATTTATCTGTTAAAGGGTTTGGTGAATCTGAATATTGGTTCGCACTTATTAAAGTAGTTACGATTATTATCTTTTTAATTGTCGGCTTTATGATGATTTTCGGAATTATGGGGGGCGAAACTGTTGGCTTCAAAAACTTCACTGTTGCTGATGCACCATTTAACGGTGGTATCATGGCAATTATCGGTGTATTTATGGCAGCTGGTTTCTCCTTCCAAGGAACTGAATTACTTGGGGTAGCTGCTGGTGAAACGTCTGATCCAGAACGTAATATCCCAAAAGCAATTCGTTCAATCTTTTGGCGTATTCTTTTATTCTATATCCTTGCGATTCTCGTTATCGGTTTACTAATTCCTTATACAACTGAAAGCCTTGCTGCAAGTGATGTTACAGTAAGTCCGTTTACACTTATTTTTGAAAAAGCGGGCGTTGCCTTTGCTGCTTCTGTTATGAACGCTGTTATTTTAACTGCTGTACTATCTGCTGGTAACTCTGGTATGTATGCATCAACTCGTATGCTTTGGGATTTAGCTCGCCAAGGAAAAGCACCAAAGTTTCTTGGAAAATTAGATAGCCGCGGTGTACCTGTTAACGCGTTAATCGTAACGTCAATTGTTGGTAGTATTGCTTTCATTGCTTCTTTATTCGGTGACGGAGTTGTATACATTTGGTTATTAAACGCATCCGGAATGTCTGGTTTTATCGCATGGGTTGGCATTGCAATTAGTCATTACCGTTTCCGTAAAGCATATATCGCACAAGGAAAAGATTTAAATGACTTACCATATAGAGCAAAATGGTTCCCATTCGGTCCACTCTTCGCATTTACTCTTTGTATTATCGTAATTTTAGGACAAAACTATGGCGCATTTATGGGTGAATCAATCGATTGGAACGGCGTACTTGTTTCTTACATCGGTTTACCACTCTTCTTAGTACTATGGTTAGGATATAAATTTACGAAAAAAACAAAAGTGATTCCACTCGATAAATGTGAACTAAAATAAAGTGAAACGAGCAAACAAATTTGTTTGCTCGTTTTTTGTTGCAAACCTCTTTGCTTCCCTATTGCTCCTGTTTTTGCCATAATAGAAGAAATATAATTAAAGGTTGGGATACAATGAACATTCGCATTACTGATGAAGCAAAAGCAGCTATACATAGATTAGAACGTGAAGACAAAAAGATCATTCGCATTAGAGGGACAATGACAAACTCTTGTAGTATTTTCGTTGATGTCGATTTAATTTCGGATACATATAACGCAGATGATGTTGTATGTGAAGATGCAGATCTTATCGTACAAATGGATTCATTCACGAAAGACTACACTGGTGATACGGTGAAACTTGATTATAAGACGACAGGTTTTAGTATTACGACTCCGAGTGAGACGTTAGTTTATGGATTGTCGATTAAAAAATAAAAATTGTTTTCATTTGACCACCGAGGTGAAAAAATGGGTAAATATGTTCCGTTAAAATTTTTATTTAACGAAAAATTAGCAGAAAAAATGGCTGATTCTATTTGTAAACACGATCCCACTTTCTCTAAAAGAAACTTTGTATCTTCCGTAACATGTAAAGTTGAAAATTTAGAGTTAAAGCAGCGTATTGAAGTAATAGCAGATGAATTACATAATGCATTACAAAAAGATTTTAATGAAGCAATACATATATTACTAAAAACATTAGGCCCAGAAAATACAACAGAAGTAGGCACATTTACAAACGGATATATGTACATGCCTCTTGCAAAATACGTTGAAAAATATGGACTTAACGACTTTGAAACCTCATTCAACGCCATGTATGAAATAACGAAAAGAAATACTGCTGAATATGCCATTCGGCCTTTTCTTGAAACATACCATGAAGACACACTAAATATATTACAACAGTGGATTTATGACGAAAACAGCCACATTAGAAGATTAGTTTCTGAAGGTACAAGACCAAGGCTTCCTTGGGCTAAAAAAATAGGAGCTCTAAAAGATGATTTTAAGTACAATTTACAGCTTCTTGAACCATTAATGAATGACCCTTCTAAATATGTTCAAAAATCTGTAGCCAATCATATTAACGATATTACGAAAGAAGATAAAGAACTCGTTTTTCAGTGGTTACAGCAATTACGTGATAAACAGCATCCTATTAATCCTTGGATTATAAAACATGGACTAAGAACAGTAATA
>NZ_JBNLYE010000178.1:0-8236 GCF_050172095.1 Bacillus sp. GMs2/2 | reverse complement strand
CAGGATAATAAATCTTCACAAAAGGCATAGACTTTCATTCCTTTTCTTATTTTTAATATACAACAAAATTTCATCGTGAAATGTGTAAAATCTCATATACTGTAACACCTTTATTCACTACAATATCAGGTTTCTCTTCATAAAACTCAAACCTACTATATCTCCATTTATCCGGATTATAAACGATTACGTCCCCTAAACACTTTTCATTGTTTTGTACATTTTCATTCATCGTGTTTAATTGAGTCCCAATCAGTGTTTTACTTTGAGAAATACTTCCCGCATATTCAACAACATATCTACTTTTCTTAAATCCATCACTTAGATTAACAACTAATGGAACACCTATATTTATTTGTTGCCATCCAAAAGATTGTAAAATATTATCATAATATCCTTCAAAGATAAATTTGTTCATTCCTTCATGGCCATTCCAAATATATAAAGGTGCATAACAGTTATAGAAATTCCCGTCCTTACCTACCTCAGTAATTAAATAAGCTTTAAAATTCAGGTCTTGAAAACCATCAGTTTTATGCCCATTATCCTTTACCCTATTCCTAATATTCTTTATATTATAATCCTTTGGCAAAATGACCTTATATTGCATTCCAATCATGTTTATCACTCACTTTCTATCCTATATACATAATGATAAACCGATGATTGACTAACGTAAAATAGGTATAAATTATGTTTGGTATCATTTATAATGATAGTGCATAAGGGGCTGAGATATATGGAAATAAATGATCTTATTATATTCAAAACTGTTGCCAGTGAGGCTTCTATTAGTAAAGCTGCTAAAGAGTTAGGATATGTTCAACCGAACGTAACTGAGCGAATCAAAAAATTAGAACAAGAATTAGAAACGCCTTTACTACATAGAGATAACAAAGGTGTTTCCTTGTTACCTGCTGGTGACATTTTATTAGATTACACGAATAAAATATTAACTCTATTAGAAGAAGTAAAAGATGAAATTAAAACGAGTGGTTCTTCTTATATAATAGCGACGTCACAATCTATTTTGACAAATTATTTAAGTAAGCGTATTGAAGAAAACTTCAGAAATTATCAAATATATGTAGAAAGTAGTAGTCATTTGCAAAAATTACTTCAGCAACAAAAAGTTGATATGGTCATAACTTATGAGGATTATCCTGACGCATCGTTTAAAAAAGTGTTCACGACCTCAATTTCTGTAGGCTTATTAAAAGCGAAAGAAAAATGTACCATTGATTATTCAAAAGAAATTTTCTTCGTTAGCAATGACAAAAAGTGCCCTTTTAGAAATAAGACAATACAATTTCTAAAAGAAAATAATCTATCTCAGCAACAACTTCAACAGTTGGATTCTTATTCGCTTATGGAAGCGTTTATTGATGATGGAAAAGGAATAGCTTTTTTACCGATTAAAAATGATAAATTGGTACCAATTGAAGATGTTCCAGTTGAGAAATTAGCTGTTCATTTTTTTACAAATCAAAACTCTTTCAAACAAATCCCTGATGAACTATTTGGTTAATAAAAAATCCCTCCTTTAAGAATCTAAAAGAGGGATTTTCATATTCTATACAATTGATTTTTCACACATTTTGCTCCACTTCTGCACTTTTCTCCTTCTTATTCCGTTTCATATTCTTCAGTCCCTTAACCGTCCCAACCAATCCTTTCGGAAAAACGAGTAACACGATAATATACAATAAACCTAGAATAATCGTCCATCTTTCAAAAATCGGATATTCCGTCGCTAGTTCTGATAAATAATATTTTAGGGATTCAATAATCCCAGATCCAGCAATAGCTCCAATTAATGTTCCGATTCCTCCAATCATTGTCATCAAGAGTGCATTTAGTGTCATTTCAATTGAAAATACAGTCGTATTGACAAAGCGTAATGTAATAACAAATAAACCACCGCTAATTGCAGCTACTATTCCTGCTACTACACTTGCGATTATTTTATAATGGAGGACTTTATATCCAAGTGCTTCAACACGTTGTTCATTTTGTGAAATTGCCTTTAATACTTTCCCAATAGAAGACTTTGTAAAAAGACGTAATAGAATAAAAATGAAGCATAAACATACAAGTGATACATAATAAAAAGTAAAACGATCACGGAATATTTCTGGTACACCAAATGTAAAACCATCTCCTCCGTGAGTGAGCCCACGCCATTTTTCAGCAAGGACGAAAAACAACTGTGAAATAGCAAGTGTTAGCATCGCATAAAAATGACTTTTCAGCCGTAAAGAAAGTAAACCAATTATATAACTAACTATTGCTGAAATGATAATTGCAGCTACTATTCCAATTAAAAAGTTCGTTATTGATACGCCTTGTCGATCAAATAAAAGCGCTACCCCATATGCTCCTATCCCAAAGAACATACAATGACCGAACGATACAATTCCTGTATACCCAAGCAATACATCAAAACTCATTGCAAAAATAGCAAAGATGAAGATTTGAGTGAACAAAATTAACAAGCTCCTTGAATCATTTACGAACGGAAATACACTTAAACAAATGAGCATACATACTCCAAAGTATACTTTAATTCGGTCCGATGTGTTGTTCACCATTTCACCCCTTTTCACCAACAAGTCCAGTTGGCTTCACTATTAAGAAAAATAGTAACATTAACATATTAATTGCAAGTGATAAATCTGGTATAAAATACGCTGTAAAAGCACCAGCTAATCCAACAATTAAAGAAGCAATAGCTGAACCTTGTACGCTTCCTAATCCACCGATAATTACTACTATAAAAGCTAAAATTGCATACTGCATGCCCATCTCGGCGAAAATAACGCCCGAATACGGTGCTAATAAGAATCCTCCCAAAGCTGCCATCCCTGCTCCTAATAAAAAGACGAAAGAAAATATCGCTTTTACATTAATACCAAGCGCTTGAACCATTTCTTTATCCATTACACCTGCACGGATCATAAGACCTATCTTCGTCTTTTTGAGTAATAGTAGTAGTGCGATGTAAATAATTATCCCAATCAAAATAACAAATAGACGATATTTAATTAATATAATACCTCCGAATGTAAAACTTCCTTGTAACCATAACGGTAATTTTGCACTAATAGGGTTTGGCCCCCAAAATATTTTAATACACTCACTAAGAACGAGCATTCCTCCAAGCGTAACGAGCAGCTGTCGAACATGATTTCCATATACCGGTCTAATAAGAAACCTTTCTAAAATAAATCCTAGGAACATTCCCATGGCTACTGCTCCAACTAAAGCTAATATATAACTTCCTGTCATATTAAATAACCAAACACCTGTAAATGCTCCCCATGCAAATAAACCACCGTGTGCAAAGTTTAAAACGCTCATTAGACCGAAAATAAGTGAAAGACCTGATGCTAACAAAAAAATGAGCATCCCTGTTGAAATCCCATTTACAAATAAATTGATTAACACATCCATCCTTTTCACCTCGGATTCATGTTAAGAGATTCCTAAATATTTATGACACATTTCCTTATCCTTTTTTAATTCATTCATAAAACCGTTATGAACAATTCGTCCGTTATCCATAATGTAAAAATAATCACCAATTTGACTGGCCATCATAAAATTTTGCTCAACAAGTAAAACTGTTGTTTTCTCTTTCATCTTCAAAATAGCTACCATTAATTTCTCCACCATTATCGGGGATAGCCCTTTGCTCGGTTCATCAATAAGTAATAATCCATCACTATTAATAAACGCTCTTGAAATAGCCAACATTTGCTTTTGCCCTCCGCTCAAGAGCCCACTTTTCTTATTCCAAAACTGCTTTAAATCCGGAAATAGTTCCAGCATCCACTCTATTTTCCCTTCTACTTCCTCACCTTTTCCCCTAGCAAGAGCGAATGTTTCTTCTACTGTCAAATCATGAAAAATACCTTGATTTTCTGGTACATACCCTATTCCTTTCCTTGAAATTAAATGTGTAGGTAATCCACTTACTTTTGCACTATCATAATAAATTTCACCATCTGCAATGCGGTGAAATCCCATCACTGAACGTAATGTCGTTGTTTTCCCTGCCCCATTTCTACCAAACAGTACAGTAATCGTCCCTTTCTCAACAGCAAGAGATACTCCTTGCAAAATATGAAACTGATCTAAATACGTTTCTATATTATTCACTTGTAATAGTGCCACTATATAATCCCCCTAAATAAGCACTTTGTACACGCTCATCTTTCATAATTTCTTCTGGCAATCCTTCAGCTAATAACTCTCCATGAAATAAAACGATAAGATGATCTGACAAACCTAGTATCATATCCATTTTGTGTTCGATAAGTACAATTGTGCTCTCTGGATGTTTCTTAATATTTTCAATCACTTGTAATATAGCAGGGACTTCCTCAACCGAAATACCTGCCGTCGGCTCATCAAGTAATAACACATCCGTTTTTAAAGCCAATAACATCGCAAGTTCTAGCTTTCTTTTCTCTCCATGTGCCAAATCTTTCGCTAATATGTTCTCTTTCTCGTGAAGTAATACTGTTTTTAAGAAACGTCTCGCCTCTCCAACTTGTTGCTTTAATTTTGCTGAACTCGGGAAAAAACTATAGTAATCTTGTACGAATGATTGAACACTTAAACGGACATTTTCAAGTACCGTTAATTCTGGGAATATGTTTGTAAGCTGAAAAGAGCGACCGATTCCTAAGCGTGTTCGATCTGAAATCGATAGTTTTGTAATATCTTGCCCTTTAAAATACATTTCACCTGTTGTAGGTGAAATCTGTCCACTTAGTAAATTAAATAATGTTGTCTTCCCCGCACCATTTGGCCCGATAATAGAAATGAGCTTTCCTTTTTGGACAGTTAAATTTACATCTTTAATAACTTGATGTTCACCAAAAGATACACTAAGATTTTTCGTCTCTAGCAAATGTGTCACGAAATCCCTCCCTTTAAAGCCGTGAGTATGAAGGAAATATGTATAAAGAGGGTCCCCCCTCTTTATACAAAAACAACAGAAAATTCAGTCTATTTATTTTGAACTGGTGGTTCTGTTTCTTTCATCGTTAATTCTCGCTCTAACACTGGCACCGGATAATCAACACCATCTTGCTTTTTCAATGTGATAGAATACAGCGTCTGCATCGCTTGGTGGTCCTTCTCTCTAAACTTCATCTTTCCTTTCGGTGTATCAAATTCCATTCCTTCCATTTTCTTAATCAAGGTATCTACATCTGTATCACCTTTTGTTTTCTTTAAGGCTTCTACAATAGAAATTGCTGCTGACATTCCTCCCGCTGTAAACAAATCTGGCACTACACCATTAAAACGTTTTTTATGCTCTTCAACTAGCCAATCATTCACTTTATTTTTTGGAAGTGTGTGATAATATACAGAAAAACCTTGCATACCTACTAATGCATCCATTGTTTTTAATGCTGGTATATCTGGCGCACCTGTAGAAATTTTAATACCTTGCGCTTCCACATTCATATCTTTCAACTGTTTCCAAGGTGAATTTGCCCCTGCCCAAACGATAAATAAATAATCTGGTTTTGAACTAATGATATTTTGAATATTCGCTGTAAAATCTGTTGAATTTGTATCCGCGTATTGCTCATTCACAATGCTCGCACCTAATTTTTTCGCACCCGCTTTAAATGCAGCAATCCCTTCACGACCAAAAGCGTTATCTGGGGCAAATGTCGCAATCTTTACACCTTTTTTCGCAATTGCCGCTGCTCCTGCAATCGCATCTTGTGAGGAACTTCTTCCAGTTCTAAAAATATATTTATTCCAGTTCTTCCCGGTAATACTATCCGCAACTGCCGGTTCTACAACCATAATCTTTTCATATTCCCCGGCCAGTGGTAAAACCGCTAACGTATCACTTGAACTAGACGATCCAACTAAAAAATCAACTTTCTCTTCTTCTAATAACTTCGTAGCTTTTTTAACTGCTACATCAGCTTTCGTTTCTGTATCTTCTACAACAAACTTAATCTTTTTCCCATCTACTTTCCCAGTTCCACCAGTTGCATAGTCTAACCCTAATTCAAATCCGTTCACTGTTTGTTTTCCATACGATTCTAGCGGTCCTGTTAAAGAAGCAAGAACTCCTACCTTAATCGTTTTTTCATCCTCTGTACTTGTTTTCTTTCCTGAACAAGCTGCCGTTATTAATAACGAACCTAAAACACAACCAGTAAACATTGTCTTTAGCCACTTACGTTTTTTCATCGACATTGTGATCCTCCCCATACTTTACTTTCTGATAGAATCAAACACGCCAAAATCCCCTGTCCGTAATCATGACTAACTAATTCGATAGATAATGGAAAACTCTTGTAGTACCCTCTACATTCGGCACAAATATATAATCACCTTCCTATGTAATGGAAACGGACATACAATCAATATATATTCTGCAATCCAATTGAAAATACTGTTTCATTTCAGTAATGATCATACAAAAAGACTAACTTATTTTTTAAGTTAGTCTTTTCACCTTAATTAGAGTTAAGTTCTACTTTCTCTAACCCTTCAGCCAATTGTTTCTTATCTAGTCCTTCTCCTATTACTACTAAGTTTGTCGGGAAACCGAAGTCTTGTTCTAATAAAGTTGGTACTCCGAACGAATATTGGAATAGGTGAGGGTATTTATCTCCACGGAATTTCACAAAACCTTTCACTCGATAAATACTATCTGGTAAATTCGAAAGCCATTCATATAATTTGTCTTGATCAATCGGTTTCGTAAATTGATATGTCATCGTTTGTATATGTAAATGCTGTTTGACATGTAGTGTCTCATGTTCCTCATCATTTGGAAATTCTGCTTCTTCTATATCTTTTAAAGATATATTACAATACTTTGTCTCATACATTTTCGCATGATCATTTATTGCCTTTACTTCTTCAAATACTGTGTTCTTATCTTCATCTGTTAGTAAATCTGCTTTATTAACAAGAATGTGACTACCAAATTTAAGTTGCTCATGCAATAGCTGTTGTACATTTGCACTTAATATACTTCGGTTTAACCACCTTACTGCATCTAAAACGACTACAATTGATTTCACTTCCAGAAAAGGAGCTAAAATTGGCGAGACACACGCGTCTAACACTTCAATTGGATGCGCAACACCTGTCGTTTCTATATAAATTACATCTGGTCTTTCTTGTTGGTATAACGAATGTAATTGTATTTCAAGCTCTTCTTTTAATGTACAACAAATACATCCTTTAAGAAGTTCTCTTAAAACATTCTCTTTTCCAATAATATCTGTATCTACCGAGTATTCACCAATTTCATTCATTAATACTGCAACTTTTCTATTCTTCTTTTTCTCTGCTAACAATAAATTTTGTAATAATGTTGATTTTCCACTACCTAAAAAACCACCTAATATATGAATCTCCACTTTATTCATTCAACCGACCATCCATTTCTTTACTTCAAATGTATTCAAAGCGTAATAATTACGATTTATATTTATCATTTTATTAAAAGAATGACCATTTGTAAATATAAGAGATTCACTGTTCATTTACTTCATATGCAACTCTAACTCCAGACTCAATTGCCCCTTGCATCCATCCATGTGTTAATGTCGTATGCTCTCCTGCAAAGTGTACTTTTCCAGATGGTGGTGTAATATACGGAAATAACTCGAGCTCTTGGCCTGGTTCGAAAGCTGTAAATGCACCGCAAGAATACGGATTTTTACTCCAGCTAAAAGATGTTCCAGTGACAAACTCACTATAGACGATGTCACCGTATATTTCCGCTAAATTTTTTAATGCGTAACGAATACGATCTCTTTGCGGGAGACTATCCCATGTTAACGCCTCATCTGCCCACGTATAACTTGCTATAACGATAGCTGGTCCTGGAGTATGAATGCCATAACTCGGATAGTATGTAAAACGTATCGGTAAATCAGTAATAGATTTACCTCCACACTGTCCCGCTTTCTCCCAAAATCTACTTTTAAACTCTATTGCAATTTTAGTTGCAGCAATATAATTTAATTCACGAATTGCTCTTTTTTTAAAATAAGAGAATAAATAGTATGGCTGAACTTCTACAAACCTTAACGCTGAAAATGGAATTGTAATAATAGCAAAATCACTTGTTATTGTAAATTGCTCTAACGTTTGTTCATGATTTCCTTGTAACATTACTTTATTATCTTCTTGTATAATTTTATCAACCTTATACTGCATTAAAATATGTTCCCTTAAT
>NZ_JBNLYE010000177.1:0-8249 GCF_050172095.1 Bacillus sp. GMs2/2 | reverse complement strand
TTAACAAACGATATGAATAAAGAATCCAGCTAATTATAAAATCTCTATGAATACAGTATATTTGACTTTATTATTTCTCAAACGGCGTATACACGCTTTTCTTCCCCTGATTATCAATGTAAGCCGACTTTGCTTTTATTTTCGTTTTTTCTACTTCCATGTCTTCATTTGAGAAGTTCACAATGATTTTAATATCTTTTCCATAAGAAACAGATTGTACTAGCTTATCTTCTGACAAATACGCAAAATTCGTCATCTCTTCTTTTACTGCTTTTTCATGAACTTCATTCCAAACTTTTAGATGCTCTGTAATTTCTTTTTTATGCTTATTCCACTCTACTTCATCTAAATGGTACAACGGAGGAACATTATACAATAATTCAGACAGCATTCGATTTCCAACTTCATCTTTTGCCTTTAAACTTCCCCATTCCCAATGATGTGTTGTAATAACGGAATCATTGTATACTAATTTATATAATGGTACCGAATATACTGGGTTTAAATATACTTGTTTATATTCTTCTTTCAATGGTACTTGTTTTGCATATTTTTCAGGCACATTTTGATTTGGTGACCAATATCCACCGACATAATACGGACTTGTTTTATTTTTCCGCATATCTTCATCGTCCCATTTAATAACAGGTGTTTCAATTCCATGTGCAAATGCAATCGTACTACTAGCAAAATCATTTCCACCTTCAGAACCAACGACCATACCCTTTTCTTGCGCAATGTAGTCCATTCGTTTTAAACGTGCTTTTAAATCTTGCTCTTGTGTCGTTATATGTTTCGCTGAATAGTCATCGTAAATTTCACCTGTCGCATCACAATCAATAAACCATGAATTATATTTAGGACCATTTTGTAATATATCATTCATGCGTTCCTTTACACTAGGCAGCGATAAAGTCGGGTTTAACTTGCGACCTCTGCCTAAAAAGCCTTGCACCTTTTCTCCGTTTTTCTTCGTTACAGTAGCCTCTTCATATAATGATGGGTCATTAAAGGATGCTGTGTTCCAATTTTTATCACTTTTTTCGTGAATGGAATGATATGAATCATACGGACCAACTAAATACCCCATTTCCTTCGCTTTTGTCACGAAATTAGGTTGCATAAATCCTTGTTCCCAGTTCGGCAGACCAATCCACGCTTTTTCTATTCCTACCTCTTTCATTTCCTTTAGTATGTCCGTTCCATCTGCATTACCCCATTTACTTACCTCTTCAACCGCATCACCAAGTAGCGACTTTAATAAATGCTTATTTAAGCTATACAATTCCGTGTTCGTTAAGTGACCTACACCTTTCTTTAATAGCACACTAGCTTCCTGATCAACGTTTTGAAAAATATCCTCTTTATAAAATTCCTTCATCGATAATACTTCGTTTATATAACGTAAAATAACATTTTTTTGATACTTATCAATGAAATCTTGTTTACTTACTTGATCTAATACATTCAGTTCCCCAGGCTCTGAACTATTCTTTTGAATAAGTTCTTTTATATGACTAAACAGCGGGCTATTTATTTGCTCCCTTAGTTTTGGCCAATTTATATTATTTTCTGATAGACCATTTTGATTCCAAAAATAAAAATGCGCCGCTCCATATAACTTTTCGATTTCTTTATTTTTTCTAGCCTTTTCTTGTAATGTTTTAAATTCACCTTTTCGAACAATATCATCCTTATACATTTTAGCAATGCTTACCGCATCATTATTTGTCACATATAATTGAAATCCATATGTTTTATTTTTATTTATGCTCGGAAATTCATGTGTAAAATCAAATCCTATTTTCGGATCCGAATGAAACTTCAATTCATTATTAAACATATTGTTTGCAATATATACAATTGAATATTTCGAACCATTTAATGCGAAAAACTTCATAGAAAATGATTCAGCAAATGAATATGCATCATCCTTTAAAAACTTCTTCCAATTCTCATCATTGCTCGGAATTTGCTTACCCTCCCATAACGGAAGTGTATAATTTTCAGCTTCTACTTTCGGCCATGTAAAGCTTTCTGCACCAGTCGATTCCACGTCAATGTTTAAGTGGTCTTTTTTCTTTTCTAATTTTATTTTTACTTTTTGATCTGGATATTCCCACGATGTACGATCCTTTTCTTTTTTTACATTCGATACCTTCATTTTCGGTAGGGGTCGTGATGCCTGTTCCTTTACCCCCTCATGTTCTACAGTTAATGTGAATGTTTCTGGATTTACATCATAAGTAAAATCTTTATACGTCGATTTCTTTATTTTAGACTCTTGTACAGCATTACTACCTTTTACGTCACAACCGACTAAAGTCGAAAATGGCATAGTTGTTAGAAGACATATCGCTATCATTTTTTTCATCCTCTGCACCTCCACCAATGAATATACAGGTGGTTTGTTACAGGAATGTGGCAAAAAATAATAGAGCTAGCATTTTGCTAGCTCTGTTTGGAGTATTAAAAGTTGATATGAACAACTATAATTCGCTTAGAAGATATGTAATACAGTAACTACATTTTTTCTCAACAATTATGAAACTAAACAAATCAAAATTTTAACAAGCATTCTTCAACTGAAAAAATAAGTGTATACAATGTATCCTAAAAGTAGTACTAAAATGATTATTCCTGTACCTTTCCAATTCATACCGCCTGCTATATCAACTGGACTACCCGTTTCCGCTCTATTGAGTCCGTCACATAAAGAACCCGTAGGATTACTTTTTAATTCACTTTGTCTCATACGCTCTCTTTTTTCTTCTGGTGACTCTTTATTCATTTAATCACCTCCAAAATGAATGCACTCTTTACTTACATTATTCAAAATCAACATTTGTTTTATATTTTTCCGAAAAAACCTAATTTAAAATAGGTTTGCAACGTAAAGAAAGCTAGCCATGCCAGCTTTCTTTACGATCCAATATGCTCTTCCTTATTTACAATAATACCTTTATGGTCGATTTCAAGCTCACATACTTTCATATCTGTAAATACTCTCGCTAATTGCTCAGCGATTTCTTGACGCTTCTCATATGGCGTTAATATAAAAATAGATGGCCCCGCACCACTAAGTGCTGTGCCGTACGCACCAAATTCTTTTGCGCATTTACGAATAGATGGTAATAATGGTACGAGTTCTAAACGATATGGTTCGTGAAAATGGTCTCTCTCCATCATTTCACCTACAACTTCCCACCGCTTTTGACATAATGCAGCTACTAATACGTTACTTATCGCACTAGCTTTAACTGCCTCATGAAACGGAAACATCTTTGGTAATACAGATCGACTTTCATCTGTATTTAATTCTGCATTCGGAATGAGAGAAATTACACCCAATTCCTTGCTCTCAATTCTTACGACGGAAACATCCTTTCCATCAAGTGCTCCAATTACAGTTCCACCTAATATAGAAGCAGCAACATTATCAGGATGTCCTTCAAAATTTGTAGCAATTTGAACTTTTTGATCAGCAGTTAAGTTCAAATTGCCTAGTTGATTCGCAAGCTCTATCCCAGCTACAATCGCTGATGCACTACTTCCTAGCCCTCTCGTTAATGGGATATTACTAGTAACTTCTATTATATGGGGTGATATAGAAGGACATACTTTACATGCCGTGCTAACGATTAAATTTTTATCGTCTGTCGGAATTGATTCTTCAAAGGAATGGATTACTTGCCATTTATCAGCTTTTTCTTTAACCACCACACCTAAATACAATGACAAAGCTATTCCAACTGAATCAAATCCAGGACCAACATTCGCCGTACTAGCAGGGACACGAACGCTAAATGGTATCACGACATAATCACCCCTTTAATATGATCTTTAATTTGTTCTATATCATTTGACACACTTGCGATGTCTAGTTGATTTGAAGAAATAGCGATATCAGGATCCTTCAAACCATTTCCAGTTAATACCGCAACAACTGTTTCTCCCTTTTTGATTTTCCCAGATTGAACATGTTTAATTACGCCGGCTAATGAAGCATTTGATCCTGGTTCAGCGAAAACTCCTTCAGTTTTTGCTAATAACCTATACGCATGTAAAATTTCTTCATCTGATACCATATCTATTTCACCACGAGACTGCTCGGCAGCCTCTACTGCATACGACCAACTTGCTGGGTTACCGATGCGAATCGCTGTTGCAATTGTTTCAGGCTCTTCAATTACATGTCCCTTTACAATTGCAGCTGCTCCTTCCGCTTCAAAGCCATGAATTCTTGGCTTTTTATAACCTTTTTCTTTCTCATATTCACAGAAGCCTTTCCAATACGCTGTAATATTCCCTGCATTCCCAACAGGGATAGCTAGAACATCTGGTGCATTTTGCAATTGGTCACAAATTTCAAACGCTGCTGTTTTTTGCCCTTCAATTCGATAAGGATTTACTGAGTTTACTAACGTAATCGGCTCTTCTGCAGCAATATTTCTTACAGCCTTAAGCGCATCATCGAAATTCCCTTCTATTGAAATAATTTCAGCTCCATAAGCGACCGCTTGCGCTAATTTTCCATGTGCAATCTTTCCTTCTGGTATTACGATAATGCATTTCATCCCAAGACGTGCCGCATATGCTGCAGCTGACGCTGATGTATTACCTGTTGATGCACAAATGATTGCTTCTGAACCTTCTTCTTTCGCCTTAGCAACTGCCATGACCATACCACGATCTTTAAAAGAACCTGTCGGATTCGCTCCTTCGTACTTACCATATAGCTGAATCCCTAATTGTTTTGATATATTTAATAATGGAATAAGTGGTGTGTTTCCTTCCATTAAGCTGACATCAGGTGTATTTTCATTCACCGGTAAATAAGACGCATATTGTTTTAATAGTCCTTTATACATATTGTTTTTCCTCCTCAATAATGTAGTAACTGTTTATTTCACTTGCGACAGCTTCTATCGCTTCTAAAACTCGTTCAAATTGATACTTGGAAGTTCGATGTGTCACAACAACGACTTCTGCCAGTTCACGGTTTAAAGGTAATTGAATAACCTCTTTTAAACTTACAGAATAATTAACGAAACATTCTGTTATTTTTTGTAACATCCCAGGCTCATCTTGTAATGAAATGCGTAAGAAATATTTCGAAACTACTTCTTCATCACCTTGTAATTCATAAGGAACTGGTTCTTTTAACGCACTTTTATTTTTCGGAACTTGATTCATATTTTTAACGATTGAAATAATATCACTTACTACAGCAGAACCAGTCGGTAACTTCCCAGCTCCGGGTCCATAAAACATCACTTCTCCTACCGCTTGGCCATGGACATACACCGCATTAAATTCATTATTCACATTTGATAATGGATGCTGGCTCGGTAAAAGCGTCGGTTCTACACTTAAATGAATGGCTGGTCCTTGTTTTTCAGCTTTACCAATTAACTTCATAGTAAATCCTAACTTTTCAGCCATTTGTAAATCTTCTTTTTCGACCTTTCGAATCCCTCTTACTTGCACATCATCTAATGAAACATTCATCGAAAAACCTAAGTTTGCAAGAATTGCTACTTTTCTCGCCGCATCTAGTCCATCTACATCTGCTGTCGGATCCGATTCTGCAAAGCCTAATTTTTGTGCTTCCTGTAAAGCCTCTTCATAAGACCATCCATTTTGACTCATTTTTGTTAACATATAATTTGTTGTACCATTTACAATTCCCATTATTTTTTCAATTTGATCTGATGCTAACCCATCAGTTAGTCCTCTTAACACTGGAATACCGCCCGCTACACTCGCTTCGTAACATAAATCACAATCATTATCGTTCGCCAGTTGAAGAAGCTCTGCACCATATACAGCCATTAAATCTTTATTTGCTGTTACGACATGTTTTTTATTTCGTAAAGCCTTAACAATATGCTGTTTTGCTTCTTCAATTCCGCCCATTACCTCTACTACAATATCAATATTTGAATCATTTAGAACTTCATCTGCATGACTTGTTACTGCAATTCCATCAATACAAACATCGCGTTCTTTTTCCAAATCACGTACAACGACTGTTTTCACTTTCACTTCGTATCCTGTATCAAGTGCGATTTTTTTATAATGTTCTTTCAAAATATGAACAACACCACTTCCGACCGTACCTAAACCTAATACCCCAACATTTATAACGTTATTCATCTTCTAATCTCCTCCTAAAAGTTTAATTGTTACATCTATAAATCACCTTACTCTGCTTTTTTGTCATGCAGGTGGTGGTTATTTCCGTACTTATAAATCGTTTCATATTACCGCACCTCCTTTCAAAGTAAAAAACACACCCATCCCTAGGAAAGGGACGAATGTGTTTTCGTGGTTCCACCCTTGTTCCAATCTAGACGTATTTCCTCCTAGATTGCTCAAGTTCAGATAACGGCTGATACCGCCAATAATTACTAGATTACTCGTTCACTATTGAAGTTCAAAGGTGGTAAAATCATTTCTCGTGTTAGGAAGCTCACACCCTTGGCTTCCCTCTCTGTAAACCGTAAAAATGATTTCGTGTCCTTATCATTACTTTTTCGTTCATGTCTATTTGTTAACTTATTATAGTTATCAAATTTTTAAAAAGCAAGCCTATTTTTACTAACTATTTTCAAAATAATTTTTTATTATATTTCACAATAGCATTATGCAACTGCCACTCAATTTACCTATTTTGTCATTTCTCCAGTTTATAAATCAACGGTTCATATATAAAGTGAAACTTTAATCAGTGGGGATTTTGTTCATCCCCACTGATTATTAGCCTTCACCAATCGGGCTTTTACGGGCAGTTGATCCCCACCTAACTTCTTTGCTTTCGCTGAATTTTGAGGTAGGGGTGTTACTGCCCGTTAATGCGGGATAAATCCCCATTCTAAAACCCGTACATACTCACCTTACAAAATTATATCAATAAAATTTTTAATACAATCTTTTTGTATAACTTTCTTCTAAAGAACGTGCAACATCTTCTTCTGAAGCATTCACTTTCGCATGCTCTAACAACATTTTTGCTGCTGAAGGTAACTCTTTTTTATGTAACCAAGATTCTGGATCCCACATCTTCGAACGAATAAACGCTTTTGCACAATGAATGTAACACTCTTCTATTTCAACAACAATTCCAAGCAACGGATTACGTCCATTCGCCTGCATTTCTTTCAAAATTTCTTCATCGTTTGTAATATACGCTCGGCCATTTATTCTAAGTGTCTCCCCAAGACCTGGAATAAAAAAGATTAGTCCTACACGTGGATTTGAAATAATATTCAAAATGGAGTCTATACGACGATTTCCTGGTCTTTCTGGAATGATAATTTTATTATTATTGAGTACGTATACAAATCCAGGTGCATCTCCTCGCGGCGAGGCATCACACTCCCCCAACTTATTTCCAGTGGATAATACTAGAAAAGGAGATTTAGAAAGAAAATCTACGCAATGGTGGTCTAATGATGAAATGACTTTTTTCAACGCTCGCTCACTTGGTTGCCCCAATATTTTCCGTAACTCTTCCTCTGTTGAAATAATCGATTTTATTTCCGTACGCTCTATCCCCACTTATAACCACTCCTTTTTCTTTATTTTCCCAAAATTCAATACAAATATTGTATAATAAAATTTGAGGAAAGGGGAATTAAAATGACAGAGTGGTTAACAATATTTGATCCTGAAAGAAATACACTTGGGAAGAAATTACGTGATGAAGTGCATCGTGACGGCGATTGGCACGAAACATTTCATTGCTGGTTTGTAGAAAAAGATAATGAAGATATGTTTTTATATTTCCAATTACGCTCTAAAAATAAAAAAGAAGCTCCATGTATATGGGATATTACTTCAGCTGGACATATTATGCATGATGAAGATGTACAAATTGGTGGTCTTCGTGAAATTGAGGAGGAATTAGGGCTTTCCTTTCAAACTAATGATTTAACATACAAGGGAATCTTTAAAATAGATTATGAAATTTCAAATCTTACTGATCGCGAGTTTTGTCATATGTATTTTCACAACGTCATCAATCCACTTCCATTCGCACCAGGTGAAGAAGTAGACGATGTGATGAAAGTACATGCAACTTCTTTTCTACAACTATTAAAAGGAGAGATTTCATCTTTAACGACTATTTCAGTCTTAAACAATACACCGATTACGATAACATTTGAAGATATTTATCCGTATGATCTTGCATACTATGAATTTGTTATAGAGCAAGGAAAAGAATTATTAAAAAATAATAGTTT
>NZ_JBNLYE010000176.1:0-8313 GCF_050172095.1 Bacillus sp. GMs2/2 | reverse complement strand
ACATCATCATAAAGTTCAAGTGCCTCTTTCACATTCAATCCATTTTTTACAATGCCATGTATTGCTTGAATCATCGCAGCTGGATGCTCGGATTGCCATATGTTTCGGCCCATGTCTACTCCAATTGCGCCTTCTTGCAGCGCATTGTACGTAATGTTTAATGCGTCTTCAATTGAATCTAGTTTGGGGCCGCCCGCGATGACGACTGGGGCAGGGCATGTGCTCGTTATTTTTTCGAATCCTTCGCAGTAATACGTTTTAATAATATCAGCACCCATTTCAACACATACGCGGGAAGCAAGTGCTAGAAAGCGAGCTTCACGTTTTTGTAATTCTTTTGCGACTGCGGTAATGCCGAGTACAGGTAGGCCGTAATCGTGAGCTTCAGAGACTACATTTGCGAGATTTGTAACAGTTTGTGTTTCATAGTCTGATCCGACAAAAACAGAAACGCCAACGCCAATTGCGTTTTGCTTCACTGCTTCTTTTACAGGTGTAACAATTGTTTCATTCGCTAAATCTTTACCGACGACAGTAGCGCCGCCAGATACACGCATAACCATCGGTGTGCTGCAGTTCTCAGGAATACAGGAGCTAAGTACACCACGCGTTAAAAAGAGAGAATCCGTGTAAGGAAGTAAGTTTTTAACAGTTTCAAGTGGCTGTTCAAGCCCGTGAATTGGCCCTAAAAAGTAGCCGTGATCTATCGCTAACATTACCGCTCTGCCATCAGGTAAAATTGTATTTAATCGATTTTTAAATCCCCAAGTCATTCCAAATCACTCCTTCGTTAATGTTGGATTTTCCGTTTGTACTGTATCTTTATTTGGTAAATGTGGTGACTTTATAAAAACAACTTTAAAAGGTTTGTCAGAATGGTTAATAAGATAGTGAGATTCATGAGGACGAACTTGCAGGACATCACCTTGTTTAATTGGAACTCTTTCATTATTCACATAGAAATCTATTTCACCTTCTAATGCATAAAAGACCTCTTCGCACGTCGTATGATAATGGTTTTGAAACTCCTGGCCCGGTTGAATGACAACAAGGCCAAGATCAATATTTGGACCTTGTATTAAATATTTCGGCCCGTTATCACCGAAGCGATAGGAGAAGTCATTTTCATTCGCTTTTAACATACAGTTCACTCCTTTATGTAATGTGTTACAGTGCACCAGGCGCAATCCACATATGTGAGGTGAGCCCTTTATCAGCTAAAGCGAGCTGACTGTCATATACAGTTTTCCATGTTTCATAGAACTCTTTATATAGTTCGTGATTTTCAGTAACTGGTTCGAATGTTTGCTCCCACTGTACAAACTCTTCGGCAGTTTCTTCCATAGATGAATATATGCCAGCACCAACTCCAGCAGCAATCGCAGTTCCTAAAGCAGCTGCTTCTTTCACAACGGGTACTTTTACAGGAATGCCGAGTACGTCTGATAGAATTTGTGGCCATAGTTTCCCTTTAGCGGCACCGCCAGCAAAAACGACTTCAGAAGGGAATGTACCAGTAAGATTTTCAATTAGTTTTAAGTTTCCAAGTGTAACGAAGGCGGCATTTTCTTCAATAGCACGGAACATTTCCTTTTTTCCGCATTTGTCAGCATCTAAACTTAAATTTAAGAATGAAGGTGCGGCATGACGCCAAGAAATGTAGTTCATAACGTTTGAAAAAGTAGGGATAATACCATATGAACCGACAGGTACGTCTTTCGCTTGTTCTTCTAATAATTCATAAGCATCTACACCGAGTTTGTCAGCAAGTTTTTTTTCCTCTTGGCAAAAAGCGTCTCGAAACCAACGCATAACGAGGCCAGGGAAAAAGGCAATCGTTTCATATTGCCAAAGGTTCGGAACGACGTGACAATTTACTCGAATTGCAGCATTTGGATCCGTTGTTGACTCTGTAATATTCACTTCCTGTTGCCAAAAGCTGCCGCCGCATATTAAAGTTTGATTTGGTTTTACGACTCCAGTCCCGAGTGCTGCCATTTGAGCATCACCGCCGCCAGCGACGACAGGAATCCCTTCAAGTAAACCAGTTAGTGCTGCACACTCTTTTGAAACATTACCAATCACAGTGCCAGCTTCATTTACTTTTGGTGAAAATGGCAAATTTATACCACACTCTTTAGCGACATCGTTATCCCAATTCCTATTTTGTAAATCAAAGATTCCGGACGTACAACCGTTGGAAGGGTCGATTTGCAGTACGCCGCTTAATTTATACAAAATCCAATCATTTAACATTGTAAAGGAGTGAATATTGCTATAGACGTCTGGTTCATGTTTTTTAATCCAAAGTAGACGTGGTAAAGCACCCAATGAAAAAGTTTGCCCAGATTTTCTGTATAAATCTTTTTCAAGATGTGAGCGGATTTCTTTTAGCTCACTAACTTCAGCGGATGCACGGCCATCAACATTTGCACATGCCCATATTTCTTGCCCATGTTTATCATATAAAACAAAACCTTCTCGCATACTTGTAGCGCTAATAGCAAGAATAGAAGAGGCAGGGGTATTGCTTTTTTGAAGAACCTCTTTCGTACATTCTTGTACTAGCTTCCAATTTTCTATTACATCAAAGTTCATAGAGCCTGGATAACGAGGGTCAGATTTGTGAATCCATTCTTTTTGACTTACTGCAATTTGATTACCATGTAAATCAAAAAGAACTGCTCGAATGCTCCCTGTACCAGCATCGAAAGCTAATAAATGGGACATTAACAATCACCATCCTTTCGTAATAAGGAGAGGGCAGTTTCCTCATCGGTAATTAATGAATGAATAAACTTTCCTTTTAAGGCACCATAAATTGCATCTATCTTTTCAGTACCTCCAGCCACACCAATGACATGCTTCATGTTGCGAAGAATCGTAAGTGGTGTGCCAATTAGACGATTATGATGCGAGAGCTCTAATAACTCACCATTCGTATTATAAAACTGTCCTAAAATATCGCCCGCCCCGTTTTGACTTCGAATATATGTCATTTCACGTAGCGTTAATTTTTCTTCTTTTACAATTGTAGCGTCTTGAAATAACCCGCCAATACCGACAACTGCTGTATGTGCAAGTGAAGCGACATGAAGCATATCTTTCACACTTGGTTCTGATAAAATACTTCGTGCCATTTCAGTAGAAGATGCTAGAAAAGGAGTAGGAATAATATGAAGTTCGCCTTGCATGTAGTGTAAATAGTTTTGTTTTCTTGGGAGATAGTGGTTTACTCCGCCTGTTAGCGTTACGAATGAAAGATTAATAGAACTTTCAAAATGAATGTTTTCTAGCATTTTACTTATCGTTTCACCCCAGCCGATGCCGAGTAAATCACCTTGTTGGAGATGAGTCTCTAAATATTGTGCAGCGGCTTTTCCGAGAGAAGTAGCATAATTGTTTATTGGAGTAGGGATAATGAAAGCATCTTTTAAGTGGAACTTTTTCATTAAGTCACGTTCAATGCTCAAGCAATGCAAACCGGTTCCTTTTACGTGAAATGTAACGATACCTTCACTGCGTGCCTTATCTAATAACCGGACGACTTTATTTCTTGAAATATGAAGAAGTGAAGCAATCTCTTGTTGTGTTAATTGATCTTTATAATAGTACCAGGCTACTTTAGTTAATAAATTTTCTTCAAAGTTCAGCTGTGACATACTCTTCATCCCTTTCAACAATTGACCAATGCTTAAACATATGTGTCACATATTTTGTTTATTCCAGTTGAAACGATTAATAGTACATTGAAAAAAGTGTTCTAGATATGAAAAAAGGAATATACAATGCTACAAAACAAGTAGAACAAATAATCATTTTCTCAAAAAATGTTCTGGGTAAAGGCAGGTGACATCATGTGGAGAATGTGCCCTTATTACAAGTGAAGAAAATGAGTAAGGTGTTTTCGAATCAACTTGTGCTAAAGGAAGTGAACTTACAAGTAGAGCATGGTGATATATACGCTTTAGTTGGTGGAAATGGCGCCGGGAAATCGACATTAATGAAAATATTAACGGGGTTATATTCGTATGATAGTGGAGAAATGTATGTGAAAGGAAAGAGACAGCAGTTTGCAAATCCAAAAGAAGCACACCAAGAAGGGATTTATTTAATACCACAAGAACCGCTCATTTTTCCGCATATGACCATTGAAGAAAATATATGTATTGGATTAAAGGGGAATAGAAAGAAGCTTAAAGTAAAAGTTCAGCAATTAATTGACAGTTTAAGTTGGGATATTGATCTTAATGAACAGGGAGAATCGTTATCTATTGCGCAGCAACAGTTAGTAGAAATCATTAGAGGATTAATAAGAGAAGCTGAGATTCTTATTCTAGATGAGCCAACATCGACATTAACAACACACGAAATTAAGAGTCTTTTTGTGTTGATGAAAAGTTTACAAGAAAAAGGAATTGGGATGATTTATATTACGCATCGTTTTCCAGAAATCTTTGAAATTGCCAACAAAGTAGCAATACTACGTGATGGAATGGTTGTAAGCCAAGGTGATGTATGTGACTATACATATGACATGCTGATGGAGGGACTATTGCCAAAAGGATATAAACAGAAAGAGAAAATAGAAGTAGTTCAAGAGACAGTAAAGACGAAAAAAATATTAGAAGTGGTTGATATAAATGGTCACGCATTTGAAAATATATCATTCACTGTACATGCGGGTGAGGTTGTAGGTGTTGCTGGCATTATAGGATCTGGCAGAACGGAATTAGCAGAAGCGATATTTGGATTGAAAACTATAAAATCAGGGTCTATCTTATTGGGTGGAAAATCAATTGATACGTGTTCTTTGCATAAAAGGCTAGACGAAGGCCTAGTTTATGTGCCAGAGGATAGAGTGAGGAATGGAATTTTCTCAATTGCTTCTGTTAAAGAAAATATTGCAGCAGCAAGTTTATATCAAAATAATCGCTTTTTTATAAATCAAGAAAAAGAAAGCGCTTTAGTTAATTCGTTTATAGAACAGTTCCGAATTGTTGTACAGAATATGAATAAAGAATTGGCATCTTTATCAGGAGGTAATCAGCAGAAGGTCGTGCTTGCGAAGTATCTTGCATGTAATCCTAAAATTATTATTCTTGATGAGCCGACTCGCGGAATTGATGCGAAAGCAAGGCTTGAAGTGTATGAGACGATAAAAAAAATGAAAAGGGAAGGACTCGCAATTTTATTAATCTCTTCAGATGTTGAAGAAATTATCCAATTAGTAAACCGTGTATATGTAATGAGAAATGGGCGATTTGTTTCTCATATGGAAAAAGAACAACTGAGTGTGAATGAAGTTACACGCCTTGCATACGGAGGTGTAACGGAATGAAACGTATGTATAAAATGCACGAAACGTCTATCATAATGTTACTACTAATTTATATAGCTATTGTCGGTATAATAAATCCTAGTTTTATTCAATTTAACTCGTTATCTTTACTGATGAAATCAAGCGTTATTTTAGTCGTTCTAGCAATTGGCCAATCGTTCGTTTTATTTACGAAAAATATAGACGTATCAGTTGGTTCAAGCATGGGATTAAGTGCAGCAGTTTGCGGAATGATGTTAACGAATGGGTATAGTGCATTCTTGTCGATATTTGTAGCTATTATACTTGGGGCCATTATCGGTTTCGTAAATGGTATTGGAGTTGCAAAGTTTCGGATACCAGCCATTATTATGACATTAGGGATGCTAGGAATTGTTAGGGGTGCAATGTTAATCTTCACAGGCGGGAAGTGGATTGAAGATATTCCAAACGATTTTAAGCAGCTGTCATCTATCATCATTCTTGGTTTACCTATAACTGTATGGTTCGTTCTTATTATTTTACTACTACTATACTTCTTTTTAAGAAAAGTGCCATTGGGAAGATACTTTTATGCGGTAGGTGATAATGAAGATGGCGCGAGGCTTATTGGTATACCTGTTAATCAAGTGAAGATATATGCGTTTATGATTTCAGGCATAAGCGCTGCGCTCGCTGGTTGCATATTTGTTATGAATATCGGGTTCGTCCCAAATCAAACAGGTACAGGATTAGAATTACAAGTAATCGCAGCCGCTGTACTAGGAGGAATTCATTTAAAAGGAGGAACAGGATCTTTATTTGGAGCTGCATTAGGAGCGTTATTTTTAGAAACAATAAGTAGCTCACTCGTCTTTTTAAAAATACCAGCATTTTGGAATAATGCTATTTCAGGTTTTTTACTATTACTTATTATTATATTAGATAGCGTCATGAAGAGGTGGAAAGCAGAAAGGAGGATGAATCTATGAAGTATTTTTACAGATGGGAAGGTGTGTTAATCATATTACTTCTTATAGAATTCATTCTCTTTAGTTTTATAAATAGCGATTTCTTAAATATTAGTAATCTCCTTTTTAGTACAAATGATTTCCTATTTATCGCAATTGCGGCGATACCAATGACTTTTGTTATAGTAACAGGAGGAATTGATGTATCTGTAGGATCAATTATGGGGCTAACCTCGATTTTAATTGGTGTGTTTTGGATGAATGGGATTCATATTTTACTAGCAGTAATAATGGCACTTATAGTCAGTTGCTTAGCAGGAGCTTTAAATGGACTCATTATAAAAATGACAGATGTAGAACCACTAGTCGTTACACTCGGAACGATGTTTTTATACGGAGGAATTGCACTCGTTATTTCAGGAGGGGCGGGTGCTTCTGGATATGAAGGGATAAGCGGTTTACCTGATACTTATGTACAACTAGCAAATGGTAGTTTTATAGGAATACCCAATTTATTAGGGCTACTTATTTCATTAACAATTGTATGCACGATTTTGTTTCACCGAACGATATATGGGCGCCACGTACAATTAACAGGTGCGAATGAAAATACAGCAAAATACACCGGGATTAAGACGAAGAAAGTAGTAATCATTGCTTACATACTTTCTGGGTTAGGAGGTGGATTAGGAGGAGCTTTCTTAACTGCATATTTCGGTTCTGCACGTGCTGATATAGGAAGCGAAACAATATTACCAATCATTACAGCAGTTGTATTAGGCGGGACACTTATTACAGGTGGAAAAGGAAGCATTATCGGTACTGTACTGGCGAGTATTTTCATTGGGCTCATGCAGTATGGCTTGCAAATGACGGGTTTAACAAATGAACAATCCAATGTAGTAATAGGTATTATCCTTATTCTTTCAGTTATTATGAGACATTTCAAATTACATCAATTTTTAGCGGGGAAAAGACAGAGTTTGCATAAGGGGGAAATGTCATGAAGAGAAAACTAGGGATTGTATTGATTGTATGTATTTGTTTAATCGGTTTAATTGCGTGTTCTAGCCAAACGGCAGATAAGAAAAAGGCTGATGATGTGAAATTTGCATTTATTCCGAAATTAACAGGAGTTGGTTTCTTCACATCGGGAGGTGAAGGAGCAAAGGAGATGGGAGAGAAGCTAGGCGTACAAGTGAAATATGATGGGCCGTCTGAAGCGAGTGTATCAGGGCAAGTAAAGTATATAAATAATTTTATTAACCAAAACTATGATGCACTTATGGTTTCCTCTACATCAGTTGATGGTTTATCGCAATCACTACAACGTGCTAAGAAAAAAGGAATGACCGTCTTAACATGGGATTCTGATGTGAATCCGAAAGATCGTTCTTTTTATATAAGCCAAGGAACACCAGACCAACTTGCTAACTTATTAATAGAAATGACTTCTAAGCAAATTGGAGATAAAGGAAAAGTAGCATTCTTTTATTCTAGCCCGACAGTAACGGATCAAAACCAATGGGTAACGAAAGCGAAAGAAATTATTAAAAAGAAATATCCGAACTGGGAAATTGTAACGACGCAGTACGGTGAAAATAATGCACAAAAATCTTTATCCGTAGGGGAGAACATATTAAAAACGTATCCAGATATTAACGCAGTTATTTGTCCAGATGCAACAGCACTCCCAGCAATGGCGCAGGCAGCTGAAAACTTAAAAATGGATAAAAAAGTAGTGGTAACTGGATTTTCTACACCGAACGTTATGCGTGATTATGTAAAACGAGGAACAGTACAACAATTTGGTTTATGGGATGTAAAACAACAAGGTGCTCTCGCAACGTATGTAGCAAATGAAATTGTTGTAAAAGGGAAGAAGTTAAAAGTAGGGGATAGCTTCGAAGTAAAAGGAATTGGAAAAGTGAAAGTAGAGCCAAACTCCATTCAAGGATATGATTATGAGGCAGAAGGGAACGGAATTATCGTATTACCAGAACGAGTTGTATTTACGAAAGATAATATTGATAAGTATAATTT